>CAYUXF010000071.1:0-7187 GCA_964448755.1 uncultured bacterium | reverse complement strand
GCATTGTTGTCCAGATAAACACGTTTTAATAACAAGCCAAATCTCCTTACGCAGTGTAATTTTAAATAAAAAAGCGACCAGAAAGCTTTTTCAAGAGTATATTTAAAAACCGCATTAATTTAAAGTATAAAACTTATTATATTATAGCGCACTCTTTTTCTTTACTAAACGCGCTCTTTACAGCTAAAATATCAGACAGTAAAAAGTATTTTAAAAAACCAGGAGGAAAAATCGTTTATGTTACCAGCAAATGATCTCAGGAACGGACATGTTATAGAACTAGAAGGCAGTACCGTAGTTGTTTTAAATTATCATCATCAAAAGACCGGCCGCGGCGGCGCCGTTATTAAAGTTAAAATTAAAGACATTAAAACCGGCGCAATTACCGAATATACCTGCCGCCCGGGTGATAAATTTAAAGAAGCCAATGTCGACAAGAAAAAGGCCCTTTATCAGTATGATGACGGCGATAGCTATTACTTTATGGAAAACGATACTTTTGACCAGGTCGCTATTCCTGCTGATCAAATGGAGGAAGAAGCAAAGTATTTAGTGGAGAATACAGAAGTTTTTATTGAATTTTTGGACGGCAATCCTATTGCAGTAGAGCTGCCAAAATCAGTTGTTTTAGAAGTTGCAGATACTACGCCAGGCATTAGGAACGCTACAGCGACTTCCAGTTTAAAGCCGGCAACGCTGGTTACCGGTGCTAAAGTTAACGTGCCAGAGTTTATTAATTCTGGCGAAAAAATTAAAGTAGACACTCGTACCGGCGAATATCTAGAAAGGGCTTAATCGTGGACCTCAATAAAATTAAAGAATTAATTACGCTTGTGGAACAAGCCGGTATTACCGGACTGGTAGTAGAAGAAGGTTCTTTAAAAATAGAGATAAAAAATGAGCCGCAGCAGACAATGTCTTATACTCTGCCCGCTGCATTGCCCGCGCAAAATGCTGTTTTGCCGGCTGCTAAAATTTCTTCTGAAAAAGGAGAGGCTTCTGCCGGAGAAGAGCAGACAGGCCTTTTGCCAATTAAGTCTCCTATGACCGGAACTTTTTATGCGGCGCCTAACCCGGAATCGCCGGCCTTTGTCAGCAAAGGAACTTCTGTGGAAGTCGGTCAGCCGGTCTGTATCATTGAAGCAATGAAAACTTTTAATGAAATTGAAGCTGAGATCAGCGGCACGATCGAAAAGATCATGGTGAAAAATCAGCAGGTAGTAGAAGAAGGACAAGTGCTTTTTTTAGTTAGACCATAAAAAGGCTACGCCGGAGCTCAGGCAAAAAAATAAAGTTAGGTTGGATTGTTCTTTTGAAAAGACGCTGGCATTATTTAAATAGACACGCAGACTTTGTTGAGCCGTTGAGCAACGAGCTTGGCATTAATCCGGCATTGATCCAGGTGCTAGTAAACAGAGGCCTGCAAGAAGCGGGAAAAATAAAAGATTTTTTTAACCATACCGCGGTCCGGTTTTCTTCTTTAGAAGATATTCCCCAAATTAAAGAGGCCGCCGAATACATTTTAAATTTTATTAAACAAGGAAAAAAAATAACCATCTATGGCGATTACGATGTTGATGGCGTAACCAGCACGGCCCTGCTGGTCAGTTCTTTCAAGGAGATGGGTGCCCGGAACATTAATTATTATATTCCGCACCGCTTTTCTGAAGGGTATGGTCTCAATAAAACGGCCGTTAAAAAATTAGCCGATGCTGGAACAGAACTGATCGTGACCGTTGATTGCGGCATCAGTAATTATGAAGAAGTCAATTACGCCAAAGAACTGGGCTTAAATGTGGTTATTTCCGACCATCATTTGCCGCCGGTAGTGTATCCTAAAGCCGATTTTATTGTTAATCCTAAGACCAACAATAACTCTTTTGCCGCCAGAGATCTTGCTGGCGTGGGCGTCGCTTTTATGTTAATTGAACAGATGTTTTTGCTCTTGGGTTTTCCGGCCTATTCCTGCTCTAAAAAATACTTAGATCTTGTGGCGCTGGGAACAATAGCCGATATTGTTCCGTTGCTGGAAGAGAATCGCCATTTGACGGTCATGGGCTTACAACAACTTAATAATTTTTCACGGGTGGGCTTAAAGACCTTGGCACAGGTTGCCGGCATAGAGAAAAAAGCCTCTGCTCGCGATGTTAGTTTTTTACTGGCGCCGCGCATTAATGCCGCCGGCCGGATGGACCACGCCAACATTAGCGTAGAGCTTTTACTGGCCTCTAATTTTCAAGAAGCCAAATCTTTGGCGCAGCAGCTCAATCAATTGAATATCCGGCGGCAGAATACCGGTAACTTAATTTTAGAGGAAGTGCTGGCGCAAATTGCCGGCGAAGAAGAGGCCGGTGATAATGTTTTTGTTCTTTCTTCCAGGAACTGGCACCCCGGTATTATTGGTATTGTGGCCTCGCAGACCGTAAAGAAATACAATAAGCCGACAGTTTTGATCTCTGAGCAAGAGGGTATTGGCCGCGGCTCGATCCGTTCGCCGGAAGGTGTAAATATTTTTGAGCCGTTGAGCAAATGCGGTTATTTACTTAAAGATTATGGCGGCCATAAAGAGGCGGCCGGTTTTGAAATTGAGTTAGATAAGATCCAGGACTTTAAAGTGGCGTATACTAAAATTTTAAATGAGACTGTTTCCAATGAAGAGATGCTCCCGGTTTTAGAAATTGACCTTGTTTTGCCCAAAGAAAGTATTACTTTTCAGCTGGCCGGCGAACTGCAGCGGCTGGCGCCTTTTGGCCAGAGCAATAAAATGCCAATCTTTTCAACTAAAGAACTTTCAATTATTGATTTTCGGTATTTAAGTGGCAACAAACATTTGAAAATAACGCTTTCAGACGGCAAAAATTTAATAGACGGCATTGCCTTTGGTTTGGGCGAGCTGTTTGATCTTTTAATGCACGGTCAGCATTTTGAAGTAGCATTTTGCTTGGAAATTAACGAGTGGCAGGGCGAAAGAAAGCTACAGCTCAATATTAAAGATATTCGCGAGGCTGTTGACGCTTAAGCCGAGGCCAAATAATAAAGAAAGGAAATCGCCATGGATTTAAAATCTAAGATCAGAGATATTCCCGATTTTCCTAAAAAAGGAATTTTATTTAAAGATATTACAACTTTGCTTAAAGACGGTCCGGCTTTAAAAAAGACGGTTGATTTGCTATATGAAAAAGCTAAAGAATTTCAGCCCGATTTGATAGTGGGAATGGAGTCGCGCGGTTTTATTTTTGCGCCAATGATCGCCTACTTATTGGGTGTTGGTTTTGTGCCGACCAGAAAGCCGGGCAAACTGCCGGCGGAAACTATTGCGCAGGAGTATGTGCTGGAATACGGCAGTGACAAGATAGAGATCCATAAAGATGCTATTTTACCGGGACAGAGAGTTTTAATTGTTGACGATCTTTTGGCTACCGGCGGCACGGCTGCTGCTGTGGGCGAACTTGTTAAACAATTGGGCGGTGAAATTGCCGGCTATTTATTTTTAATAGAATTAGATTTTCTAAAAGGACGTGAAAAACTAAGCGGCAAGCAAGTAGTTTCTTTACTCAGTTATTAGTATAATAAAAAAATTAAAATGATTTTTTATGAAAACATAAATACGCTGGTGTTGTTTCTTTCTGATAAATGTAATCTTAATTGCAGCTACTGTGGCAATGAAAAAAGAAACCACAAGACATTAAAAATTTATTTAATAAAAAAGATTGTAAATAATATAATAAAAAAATCTAACACTAAAAAATTAGTTGTTCAATTTTATGGTGGAGAACCTTTATTATTTTTTTTTAAAATAAAGGATATAATTTATTTTATTGAAAAAAATAAAGCGAATAAAAAAATTATATATAGAATATGTACTAATGGTACATTAATAAATAAAGAAATACTTGATTGTATTAAAAAATATAAAATACAAGTTCAAATTAGTGCTGATGATATAACTTCTAAAACCACAGAGAGAATAACTAGTAGCGCTGTCTATTTAGATTTATTGAACAACTTAGATTTAATTAGAAGTCTAAAAATGCAGAAGTTTTTTTCTATCCATTCCGTGTTAACACCGCTAAATATTAAAAATTACTATCAGCATGTTAGTTTTCTTTATAAAAAGTATGGATTCAAATCGTTTTCTTTTCATCGCGTTTGTAATTATAAAAAAATGAATAGTAAATATTATTATAATCTTAAAGCACAGGTAAAAAAGCTAAAAAGACTCATAACCACTGTAGGACAAAAAAATATTTATATTGATCAAATAAGCGATTCTAAAAACTACGGTCATAATATTTGCAAACCGTTTAATAAGCGAATAATGATTATGCCCGATGGCGTTATTTCTCCTTGCGATCTGGCCTGTTTTTATTTAACCGGTAAAAATAAATTTAATCTAATGAAAAAAAATACAAATAAAATAATGCAAGAATTTATAAATTTTTCTAATAAGAAATTTTATGAAGAACAGCAATATAATTGTATAACATGTATTAATGCCGATAAATGTACGATTTGTCCCTTAATGAACTATATTGAAACAGGTTCTTTTTATAAAACAAGTAACGACCATTGTAAATTTATTAAAGCGCTATCTTAACCGAAAAGCCCTTTAAATCCGCAGGTATTTCCGCTGCACATTCCTGGTCTTGCGGCTATTTGAGTTTCCCCTAGTTTTTGCAGAATAGCTTTCGCCGCGTCTGGCCTTACTCCCTCTGCAGATGGTTGTTTCCCGTTAGCTCCCACTTGCGATGGCTGCTGAATGTTGCCTAATCCGTTAGTTCCTACCATAACACACCTCCTTTTTATTTTATTTATACTTTATTATTTTGCGCTGCCCGCTTTTTGTTTTAATATCTCCACCTCTTTTTTTAAGATCGGCGAGCCTGGATCTGTACTCATTATTCTTTTTAGTCTTTCCAAAACGGCCTTTTCATAATTATTCAAAATTTCTTGTTCGGCGGTATCCCCTGGTTTTTTCTTAAAAAACTCGTCGTTTGTTTCTTCTGTCATAAATATTACGCCCCCTTTCAGCCCTTTTCTTTCGGGTTTTATAATATATATGCCCACTTTTTTGTGTTTTATACATAAGTCTTTATAATTATCGTTGTTTCTAAAGTGAAAAATGTATCGATATTTTTTGTTTTATTTGTAGTTATATGCAACGGGAAATAGAGATAATAACAAAGGAAGAGGTTCCTTTGTTATTATTTTAGTATTACAATAACCAAATGTTACAAAAAATACTGAGAGAAGCACAGGCATATCTCGATGAAAATTCATTAAAAAAAATAACCGCGGCATTTGAATTTGCCCAAAAAGCGCATGCCGGTCAACTTCGTTTGTCTGGCGAGCCCTATATTGCCCATCCTACAGAAGTCGCACTTATTTTAATTAAAATTCGCCAGAGCGCCGAAACTATCAGTGCCGCACTCCTGCATGATGTAGTTGAAGATACTAGTGTTTCCATAGCGGATGTCAAAAAAGAGTTTGGCGAAGAGATAGCTTTTTTAGTCCGCGGTGTCACTAAATTGGAATCGATCAAGCTGCAATCCAAAGAAGAGGCGCAAATAGAGAATATTCGTAAAATGTTTTTGGCTATGGCCAAAGATGTCAGGATAGTTTTTATTAAATTGGCCGATCGTCTGCACAACATGCGGACACTCGACTACCTAAGTCCTGAAAAACAAAAAGAGATATCTACAGAAACCATGGATATTTATGCACCTTTGGCCCACCGCCTGGGTCTTGGTCTGATCAAATGGGAACTGGAAGACCTGGCCTTTCGCTATCTGGAGCCGCAGATCTATGGAGAGATAAAAAGCAAAGTCTCTTTAAAAAGAAGAGAACGCCAGGAGTATTTAGAAAAATTCAAAAAAGAGACACAAAAAATAATGCACAGCGCGGGAATTAAAGGTGAAGTCACTGTGCGGCCTAAACACTTTTATTCTATTTATAATAAAATGAGAACACAGCATCTCAGTTTTGAGGAAATTTATGATCTCTTGGCAGTGCGGATCTTGTTAAATAGTGAATCGGATTGTTATGCCATGCTCGGACAGATCCATTCGCGCTGGAAACCGATCCAGGGTAAGATCAAAGATTATATCGCCATGCCCAAGCCTAATATGTATCAATCGCTCCATACTACGGTCATGGGTCCGGAAGGACGGCCGGTAGAAATCCAAATTAGAACATTTGATATGCACAATGTCGCCGAGTACGGTATTGCTTCGCACTGGCTCTACAAGGAGACCGATAAATTTGCCGAAGGCGGTAAACCGGAGAACAAAAAAAGCAAAGAATATCTCCATAAAATTTCCTGGCTGCGCAAGTTGACCGAGCAGGCTTACGAAAGTAAAGATTTTATTGCCAGCCTAAAGACCGAACTGATGTTTGGTGAGGTTTTTGTTTTTTCGCCGCGAGGAGATGTTTATGCTCTGCCGGAGGGCGCGACAACTGTAGATTTTGCCTATGAGGTCCATACCGATGTTGGGCACCGCTGCTCTGGCGCTAAAGTTAACGGCAAGATCGTGCCGCTGGAGCAGGAACTCAAGAACGGCGATATTGTAGAGATTCTGACTAAAAAAGAACTCAAGCCCAGCAGTGACTGGTTGGCCTTTGTCAAAACGCCGCGGGCGCGCGATAAAATAAAAGCCTGGGTTTATAAACAGCGCAAACAGGAGCATTTGGCCGGCGGCCGTGAAAATTTAGAAAAAGAATTAAAGGCTTTTTTACTTGATCCTAAAGAGATCCAAAAAAAGTATTTAGCTCAGTTGTTAAAAAAATACGCCCTGCCGCATGAAGATGATCTTTATATTGCCATTGGCAAGGGCGACCTGGCCGCCAAAGCTGTGGCCCGCGTTTGCTATAATTTTTTTAAAGAAGAACATGCTGCTACGGCAACCAATGAAGATCTGGAAAAACAGGTGCGTGAAGCTGCTCCTGCGCGGAAAAAGAAAAAAGATGATCCCGGCGTGAGCGTGGCCGGGGTGGATACGATCATGATCAAGTTGGCGCATTGTTGTTATCCGCTGCCGGGCGACAATATTGTTGGTTTTGTTACTAAAGGCTATGGGATCACTGTCCATCGCGAGAATTGCCCTAATATTAAAGGGGCTGCCAATGAAGAAGAACGGAAAATAGATGTTTTTTGGCAGACGCCGGCTGGCAAAAAATACCCGGCAGAG
>CAYUXF010000070.1:1671-7232 GCA_964448755.1 uncultured bacterium | reverse complement strand
CTGTTAAAAGTTGAATATAACTAAACGCCTTTTTCACAGTGTGATTATAACAATAAAAATAAGTATGTGGCAGAAAAGATGTTGCTGTGTTTAATGCCCTGAAAGCTAGTAAATATTTTAAATTAGACCAACCGCTATCTTTAGGCATATAATTTAGTTGCTATGAGTGAACAGTTATCAACAGAAAAAAGAACGGCGCCGGCCGAGAAAAAAAACATTTCTTGTGTTTCTTGCGGTAAGCAGATCGCGGCAACAGCGCGCTTCTGCAATTTTTGCGGCAAAGAACAAAAGTTAACCGGCTTGCCGTCAGAAAAAAATCCAAGTGAAGCGCTATCTAAAGAAGAGGTACTGGTAATAATAGGCCAAAAAGAACAGAGCGCTAAAACTCTGGCGCAAATAGCTGCTTTTTTGCCTTATTTGTCCGCCAAGGAAGATCTCGAGTTTTTAGGCCAGATCAATAATAAGCATCTTTTATCATTTGTTTTGACGCATTTAAAAGATAGCCGCACGCCGGCAGAATATCAACAGGTTATGGCCGCTTATTTAGCGGTAGGTGCAGATAAGCTGGACTTGCTTTTGGCGGCCGGCCCTTTTTTAAACGAAGCCTTGGTGGAAGTTTTTCTGACCGCTATTGCCGCTTCCGCGCCAGAATTTAAGTTTTGGCGGCTTTTGAAATTACAGCAGCTGATAGCGCGCGATAAAGTAAAAACAGCCAGAGATAATTTACTTTCACTTTTGACTGAAGCCGAGCGCCCCGAATTTATTTTAATGGCAGACAAATAGTAAAGACCGTGCCGCGGTTTTTTTGTGAACTGACAGTTATTTTGCCGTGATGTCTTTCTATAATATTGTAGACAATCGATAGTCCTAGCCCGGTGCCGTTAGCTTTTTTAGTAAAGAACGGTTCAAAGATCCGCGGCAGATCTTTTTTATCTATACCTTTGCCGGTATCGCTGACTTTTAAAACTGCCGTTTGCTCCTGTGTTTCAAGGCTGAAAATTATTTTTCCGCCGCCGGGCATCGCCTCAATGGCGTTGAGTCCCAGGTTAAGGAGAACTTGCTCCAGTTCTTTGGCAGAGCCCTTAATTGTTGGCCGGCTGTTAATAACAGTTTCTATAGAGATACTTTTTTTGCCAGCCGGTATTTTTAAGAAGACAGCCGTTCTTTCCAGTACTTCCTCTAAATAGAGAGCTCCTCTTTTAGTATCGGCCGGTCGGGCAAAATTTAAAATATTTTGGACTAGTTGATTTATTCTGGTCAATTGACGGGGCATCATTTCCTGAAAAGTTTTTAGGAACTCTTTGTCGCGGTGTTGCTCCGGGTAAAGCGCCATTAAATTGCAGAGGACGGTCAAAGGGTTCTTTATTTCGTGTGCAAAACCGGCTGCTAGCGTGCCAAGTGAGGCGAGCCGGGCGCTTTGTTCTATTTCGCGCTGTTGCCGCAAGAGAGTTTCCGTTAAGTGTGCGCTGTTAATGGCTAGCGCAGCTTGTGCAGCTAGCGCCGCAAGTAATTCAAGTTCACTTTCTTTGTAAGGCAGTCCGCCGGTGCGTCCACCCAGAATAATGTAGCCAAAAAGAGACTGATTCTGCAAGGGGATAACTATTTCGGTTTCCTGATCAACTCCGGGAATTTTTGCAAATTCCTGGTCCAATAAAGAAAGATAGGCTTTTTTTAAACCGGGTTGTTTTTTCCCAAGTAAGACAATATTTATTTTTTTGTGTCCCAGATATTCTTGAATTTCTTTTTTTAGAAAAGTTACAAGCTCTTTTTTATTTAAAATGCCGATGGTTTTCTGTAGGTTTTTGGTCAGGATCTCTCTTTGTTTAAAATGATCTCCTAGAAAAATGTCATTGAGTTTTTTTTGTAGTTTTTCTTTAAAAAGAAAGGCGGTTAGGACTAGAAAAAACAGCGAATAAGCTTTGAGGAGATAGTTATTGTTTTTAAGCAGAGCGTGTTCAAAAAAAACTAAGCCGGCGGCTAAAGTGATCACCGTAAAAAAATTAAAAAAAGAGGAGAGCAGTGTCTGGTCCAGAACATTTTCTTTTGCCGAAAAACGGTATTTAGTGACGGTCAGGTTGATCATTATCAGAAGCAAGAGTCCGGCTAGAGAGGCTGCCGCCGGGTATTGTCCGGCAAAGAAGGCATGTCCGTTAAAAAAAATAATGGGGATAATGACAAAGCTTAAGAGCATTAGAAAAAAAATAAATGTAGCCGCCAAAAGCAGAGCGAGCTTGTTTTTAATTAAAGGGTTTTTCTCTTTTTTGTTCAATAAAAAAAGACGGCCGGCGGCCAATAAGATCAAGAAAAAAAGCTGTCCGGCAATAAAAACACGAAGCCCGGCAAAAGAAAACCGCCAGATCTCTTTAAAAAGAATATCTGACCCTAAAAAACTCCAGCTGATAACTATCAAGGCTTCGCTGAGCGGAATAGCTATTAAGGCCCGGAGCCAGGCTTGTTCTAAAAGGCTAGAGCGTTTGGGAAAATTTAAAGTAAAATAAAAAAAAGCAAACCCGAACCAGGTTAGTCCAAGGTGTTTGAGCGTAAAAATATTTGCCGCTAATATCTCCGCGCCGCGGCCGGCTAAAATGACTTGGATAAACTCTGTGCCGTTAAAAAGAATAATTGTCGCTGCAAGCAGGGCAAAGCTCCAGGCGATCTCCCGGCTGGCCAGTTTTTTTACGGTTTCTGCAGTGTAAAAAATAAGAAATATCGCCAAAAGAAAGCCGAGTAGTTCTAACAGGTAGAGCGGCTTTTGCTGCTGGTCTAGATAAGTGAAAATTATTTTTTGATTCTCTTTTAGGGGCCATTGGAATTCTTGTTTGCCCAGGTAGTATTGTTCTTCAAAAAAATAGAGCTGGTAGTTGTCTGGCGTCAGCTTTTCTTTAAAGGAAAAGTTGCCGTTTAGGGCGGTTTTAGTGCTGGCCAGCAACTCTTTGTCTTTATAGAGAGTTACTATTTGTCCATAATTATTCCAATTATATTTTTTTAAAAGATATCCACTAACAGCCGGCGCTGTTGTTTGCATGATGCTCCAGAAAAAATAGAGCATAGCCAGGAGCGGCAGGAGATTAATAAGCAAAAAAAAGCGGTTTTTTTTGAAACTTGGCATTAAAAATTATAGTTTAAGTGATTATTTTTTTGCAATTATCAATTTAAAAATACGATACCTTTAATATATTTTTTGTACTATAATTAACACCTTGTAGTCAAAAGATCAGGAGAAAAGGCTAAAATGGTCCATCAGCGCGAAGTGACGCAAAGAAAAAAATATTTAACTTTTATGCTGTTGCCGCACAGTTCCAGCCGCAATGTTTGGCGCATTAATTTGCCTTATTGGCTGGCGGCTATTTTAGCTGTTTTGTTGGCTGCTGTCTTAATTGGCGTGATCTCCTCTTTTTTTTATTCCGCTAGAATTTCTGCCAGAATGATCCATTATTACGGTTTGAAGGCTGAGAATAAACGGCAGGAAAAACAACTAAAAGTTTTTGTGGAAAAGACCAAAGAGCTTGAAGAGGGAGTCCGTGAGCTAGAGGAGCGTGACCAAGAACTGCGTGAAATGCTGGGTTTGCAAAAAGGGCGTTCTCAAGCACCCGCTAAAAAAGATGAGCTGTTATCTGAAGAGCCAGAAGTTGTTTTTCAGCGAATGGCGGCGCTGGAAAAGAAAATTATTAATCAAAAACAGGTGTTGGCTAAGATAAAAGAGACCGCTAACGATGCGGCGTTCCGCTTTGCCTCGCTTCCTTCAATTTGGCCGGTCAGCGGTGCTATTCTCTCTGGTTATGGCTGGCGGACCCATCCTTTTACCGGCCGGCAGGAATTTCATAAAGGTGTGGATATCCCGCTTTGGCAGGGTCATCCGGTTAAGGTTGCTGCCGACGGTGTAGTGGTCTATTCCGGCTGGTCAAATGGCTATGGCAATACGGTAGTGGTAGATCATAAAAATGGCTATTCAACACTTTATGCGCATTGCTCTCAATTGTTAGTTGATCGCTGGGATCAAGTTGCTAAAGGCCAGGTGATCGCCAAGGTCGGCAGTACAGGGCTTTCTACCGGGCCTCATTTGCACTATGAAGTGGAAAAAAATACTAAGACGGTTAACCCGGTGACTTTTCTTGATCTTAATATCCGCTCAGCCCGCAAGTTTTAAGAGCCGTAGCGTTTTTCTAAAATCTTCCGGTAACGGTTCTGTAAAAAAAAGTTCTTTTCCTGTATAGGGGTGGTTGAAGTGCAGTTCGCCGGCGTGTAGCATTTGGCGGGGGATCTGCTTAAAGAGCGGCTGATCTACTTTGTTGAAGTAAGCGGTGTCGCCAACTAACGGATGGCCCTGTTCTTTTAAGTGGATACGGATCTGATGTTTGCGGCCGGTAAGGAGCTCTATTTTTAGAAAAGTCGCCAGATTATTTTTTTTAAGAACGGTAAATTTGCTGAGGGCTGGTTTATTGTCGACGGGCGAGTCAACAATGAAATTGTTTTTTGAAAATGCCCCAGCCGCTAATGCGAAGTATATTTTTTTGATAGCACGCTCTTTAAAGAGTGTTTTGAATTTTTCAAAACACTCTTTGTTTTTAGCTAATAATAAAAGGCCGCTGGTTTCTTTGTCTAAACGGTGGATCGCCTGGAGCGCAGGACAGTTAAGTTGTTTTTTTAAAAGAGTCTCCAGTGAGTTGGCGAGGTTGCTGTTGATCCCAGCCGGCTTGACAGCCGCTACAAAAAACTCATCTGCGTAAACTATTTTTATTTTTGTTGTTGGACTGTTTGCTTTTTTTTGTGATGCAGTAATTTCCGGCGTTTCTATTTTATCGCCGGATCTTAGTTTGTAGCTGGCGATCCAGACCCGCTTGTTGTTGACAAAGACATTTTTAGTGTCGATCAATTTTTTTGCGGCACTGCCGGAGAGCCCTAGGTTTTGCCGTAAGCTTTCATTGAGGGTTTCTGTTTTTCTTTGTGTGTAATGAGGCATAGATGAGTTTTATTTTAAGATCAGCTGCTTTTTTTAGCAATTCTATTCATTATTTCAGTCTGGTTTTCTCTCTTAGAATATGCTAAGTTTACCGAAATTATAGGAGATGGAGAAAAAGATGAAACAAGAAGAAATAAAAAAGATATTACCGCATCGTGACCCGTTTTTGTTTGTTGATGAAATTATTGAGCAGACTGAAGATAGTATAACTGGTGTCCGTCAGCTGACCGGCCAGGAAGAATTTTTTAAAGGACATTTTCCGGGCAACCCAATTTTTCCGGGTGTTTTAATGATCGAGGCGCTGGCGCAAACTGCCGGCGTTTTGGCTCTGCAGAAAACAAATTTAGCTGGCGCGATAACTTTCTTTGCCGGCGTTGATGGCGTGCGCTGGAAAAGACCGGTCAAGCCAGGCGATAAAGTTATTTTGAAGACAGTTGTTAAAAAACTGCGTGTGCCATTGATTATTTGTTCCGGTCAAGCCATGGTCGGTGATGAAGTGGCTTGCGAAATAGAGGATATTAAACTAATGCTGGCTCCGGAGGAGAGAAAGGCTTTTTAAAATGGGAGTAAATATTCATCAAACGGCGTTTGTCGACGAAAG
>CAYUXF010000070.1:0-1571 GCA_964448755.1 uncultured bacterium | reverse complement strand
GGCGACGATTGTTTTTTAATGTCGTTTGTTCATATTGGACATAATTGTAAAATTGGCAACAGAGTTGTTATTGTTAATCAAACCAATTTGGCTGGCCATGTTGAGATAGAAGATTTCGCTACTATCGGCGGTATGGTTGGGATTCCACAATTTTTAAAAGTTGGCAAACTGGCGATGATCGCCGGTTATTCCCGCCTTTTTCAGGATGTTCCGCCTTTTATGCTGGCGGAGGGGAACCCCGCTGAAGTTCACGCTATCAATGCGGTGGGCTTAAAGCGCAATCAATTCATTACCAGAGAGGCTGCTTCGACAATTAAGCAGGCGTACCGTCTTCTTTATAGAGAAAATCTCAACACGACACAGGCCATTGAGAGGATCAAGCAAGAGTGTCTGGATGATAAAGGTGTTTTGCTGCCGGAAATACAGCATTTAATAGATTTTATTAAGAAAGCTAAAAAAGGGATTAGTCGGAGTGCTTCACGCGGTGAAGATCCTTTTCAAGTAGAGGATGCTGATCTTTGGGAGACGACACCTTTTTTTGAAAAAATGAGGCAAGCGCTGCTGGCCAAATAGATGTTTTCTCCTTTAATAGTGCTCCTTTCATTTTCCCTGATCGTGCTGGTTCATGAGTGGGGTCATTATTTGGCGGCACGTGCGGCCGGCGTACAGGTTTTAAGTTTTAATATTGGCTTTGGTCCTGCCGTTTTTCAGAAAAACATCAAAGGGACTAAATTTTCGTTCAATCTCTTTCCGTTAGGCGGCTTTGTTCAGTTGGCCGGCCTTGATGAGAGCGTTAAAGCGGCGGTGCCAGCGAGAGCTCGTTTTGACCGCCAATGTTTGTGGCGCCGTTTTTCTATTATTGGCGCCGGCAGTTTTTTAAATATTCTATTTGCCATACTGGTGTTTATTGCTATTTATTCCTTTTTTGGCATGCCCAGCGGCGTCTCTTCTGAAATAGACATTGTGCAGAGTAACTCGCCGGCCGCTGCCGCCGGTCTAAAAAAAGGGGATCTGCTTTTGGCGGTCAATGGCCAAAAAAAAGAGATCATTGCTTTGATTGACGACATTCACAAGAGCAAGCCGGGTGTTGAACTGCAGGTGGAAATAAAAACAGGCGAAAAGTTGCAGATAAAAAAAATAGCACCACAAAAAGATGAAAAGAGCGGTTTTTCATATATTGGCATCAGCTTAAAGCCGCAAAATTATCAGCGGGTCGGTTTTTTTAAGGCGATTTTTTTAGGTCTTAGGGAGGCTTTTCTGGTTTTTAAGTTTTTTATTTTAGGTTTGCAGGAGCTTTTTTTTGATTTTCAGGTTGAGAAAATGAGCGGGCCGGTAGGGATTTTTAATGAATTTAATCAGGCGCTGATTTACGGCTGGCTGGCCTACTTGAGTTTTTTTGGCTTATTTAACCTATATATTGGCTTTTTTAATTTACTCCCTTTGCCGGCACTTGACGGTGGCCGGTTGTTTTTTTTGTTTTTAGAGCTTATTTTCCGCCGGCCGATCAATAAAGAATTGGAAAAATATGTTCATATAATAGGCTTTATGATATTATTGGCCCTGATTTTGTT
>CAYUXF010000069.1:2134-7340 GCA_964448755.1 uncultured bacterium | reverse complement strand
TGTTTTAAGACAGGTCGCCAGACAAGAGGTAGAAAAAGCGAGAAAATCTAACGAGACCATAATTTTTGGTCTGGGGCATAGTTCGGTAGCAGAACACGCAGTCTTTAACTTTGATGTTGTCGGCGTTTCGCGTTTGGCGATGGAAGAGCTGGAAAAATTCCGCCTCTGTTCTTTTACGGAAAAGTCACAGCGCTATATTACGCTCGACAGCGATTATGTTCTGCCGAGAGAATTGTGCGGTACGGAATTTGAAGCGGAATTTAAATCATTGATTGCTAAACAAGCAAAATTATATGAAAAATTATATGAAAAATTAAAAGATCATGTTTTTGAACAAAATAAAGAATTAGCCGCCGACCCAAAAAATACAAGACTTTTAGAGGGCTGGGCGAAAGAGGATGCCCGCTATATTACTTCGCTGGCGACATCTTCGCAGGCGGGGGTAACAATGAATGCCCGGAATTTAGAGAATGTTCTGCGCCGTTTTGCCTCTTCGGAAATAGCGGAAGTGCGCGAGCTTGGTCAGGCGCTTTATGGGCTGGTTAAAGATATTGCCCCTTCAATAGTTAAGTATACCGAAGCCAACGATTATGATCTTAATAAATATGCCGATCTAAAAAGAGCTTCTTTAGATTATTTGCTTGATAGTCATAAGTTTGACGGGAATGTCTGTAAGTTAATTGACAGTTCGGTTGAGGCAGATAATAAGTTGGTGGCAACCTTTCTTTATGTCAGCAGCGGCCATGACTTTTCTTTCTGTCTGGCTCAGGCCAAAAAAATGTCGGATGAAGATAAAATTAAGCTGATCAAAGCGGTCAATAAAGATATAAAGTTTTATAACACCCTGATTAGGGAGTACGAGTTTGTTGGCCTGACATATGACCTGGTGGTCTCTGCCGCCTGCTACGGTCAGTTAAAAAGACACCGGATGGCCTCGCTCTCTGTGCAGGAATATGATCCGGCTCTCGGGTTAACTGTGCCGGAGTCAATAACGGCGATTGGCATGGCAGAGGAGTTTACTGCATTGACCAAAGAAGCAGAAAAACTCTACTTTAAAATTAAAGAAAAATTTCCGGCCGCGGCGGTCTATGCCTTAACTAACGCCCATCGGCGCCGGGTTTTAATGGAAGTCAACGCCCGTGAACTTTATCATATTTCCCGTTTGCGTGAAGATGCTCATGCTCAATGGGATATCCGCTATCTGGTCGCCGAGATGACCGCTCAAGCCAAGAAAAAAATGCCGCTGACATTTGCGCTGGTGGGCGGCAAAGATAAATTTGCGGAGATCTGTCAGACCATTAAGGTTTAAAAAAATTCCTGTTAATGGAGCATTAGTTTACATTGCAACTATTATTTTATATTATATAGCTTAATATTTTAAAAAGAGGTTTTATTGAAATGAAAAAAATGCTTGTGACCGGCGGCGCCGGATTTATTGGGTCTTGCTTTGTTAAGTTGATGTTAAAAAAACATCCGGAATATAAAATTATAAATTTAGATGCACTGACGTATGCCGGCAATCTGGAAACGCTGGCGGAAATTGAGGCCAACCCTAATTATCAGTTCATTAAAGGTGATATTGGCGATAAAGAACTTGTTGAAAGTATTTTTGCGCAGGGGCTGGATTATGTGGTTAACTTTGCCGCGGAATCGCATGTAGACCGTTCTATCACCGGGCCTTCTATTTTTGTAGAGACTAATGTTGTCGGTACACAAGTTTTGCTGGAGGCGGTGCGTAAATATTGGCTTGCTTCGACCACCTCGACAGGCTCGGGACAAGCTAGCTCAGCAACCGACAACAGTTTTAAAAGATATCTTCAGGTGTCAACTGATGAAGTTTACGGTTCTTTAGGACAAGAAGGATTTTTTACTGAAACGACGCCGCTGGCGCCTAATTCGCCCTACAGCGCCTCTAAAACCGCTGCCGATCTGCTGGTACGCGCTTATCATGAAACATATAAATTACCGCTTTTAATTACCAGATGTTCTAATAATTACGGTCCTTACCAATTCCCGGAGAAACTGATACCTTTAATTATCAGCAATGCGTTGGAAAATAAAGATCTGCCAGTCTATGGCGACGGCAAGAATGTCCGCGACTGGCTCTATGTTGAAGATCATTGTGAGGCGATAGATGTTGTTCTGCACAAAGCACAGCCGGGGAGTGTTTATAATATTGGCGGCAATAATGAAAAACAGAATATTGAGATCGTTAAATTGATCTTACAAGAATTGGGTAAACCGGAATCTTTGATCAAATACGTTAAAGACCGGCCGGGACATGACAGGCGTTATGCTATTGATTCTTCTAAGATACAAAAAGAGTTGGGCTGGCAGCCTTCAAGAACATTTGAAATTGGTATCAAAGAGACTATTGCCTGGTATCTTAATAATACTGCCTGGGTAGCGGATGTTAAGTCCGGTGATTATCTTAAGTATTATGAAGCACAATACGTTAAGAGATAATAATTAATGGAGTTTAAAATGATCAATTATAGAGAAGAACGTCCCTGGGGAGCTTTTGAGGTCCTTTATGATGGTGCCGATTTTAAAACTAAAATACTGGAAGTATTGCCCGGTAAGCGCTTGAGCCTGCAGTCGCATCAAAAAAGAGAAGAGAATTGGGTGGTGGTTTCCGGTACAGCGTTCATTCAGCTTGATGATGAATTTATTGAATTAAAGCAGGGGGAATCTGTTTTTATTCCCTGCGGTGCCAAACACCGCTTGGAAAACAGGGGTGAAAAACTTTTAAAAATAGTAGAGGTTCAGACCGGTACTTATTTTGGCGAAGATGATATTGTTCGTTATGAGGATGATTTTAATCGGATCTAATTTAAATTATTTTTTTCAAAGTAATAGCCGAGCCGAAAGATGTAATTTGTTCCCGCGTAATAAGAAACGGTTTCTTCCTGCCAGGAGCCGGCCGCCAGTGTCTGCATTAAGCCGCTTTCAAAAAATATACTGCTGTTAATATTATAGCGAAATAGGAGATTGTAACCGAGCTGCTGTGCCAATGTGGCGGTACTGTTCTTATGACGTAACGTCAGAATATTAAAGTTTAAACCAAAACCTAACGCTGTTTTTTTGAATTTTAAGTAATAATTAATATAGAAAGGGACATTGGTCATCCAGTTGTAGTTTGTAGCATAGTCCTGGTAAGGGTTTTCGGCAAAAGCGGCCAGCCCCATGGTTACCTGGTCATTCTTTAACCAGAGCGGTTTATCGTAAGAGTCTAATTCTACAAAGATCGCCCCACGCCCTGGCAAAGGTGTTTGTCGAAGTTTAGTACCATCATTGTCCTCAATTGTCTGTAGTGAATGGCCAAAAGTTTGGCCAAGACTCCAGGAGATCTCGGCGGCTAATAAAGAAAAGATAAAAAAGGAAAACAGCAGGAAATATTTCATAGGCTGATTATATGTTAAAATTAAATGACTGAGAACAGTTCGTTTTTAGTTTGTTATTTTGGTGTTTTATGAGAAAATAACTAACTTAAATAAAAAAGAGGAGGGTTTGAAAATGAGTACAGAAGTTAATGAAATTTATTATTGTGAAATTTGCGGCAATAAAGTTAAGGTTTTAGAAAATGGTGCCGGGGCCCTTGTTTGCTGCGGTCAGGATATGGTTAAAGTAGAAGAATAAGTGAAAAGAAGAAAGAGGAGGATATTATGAATTTAAAAGGAACTAAAACAGAAAAAAACTTACTGGCTTCGTTTGCCGGTGAATCACAGGCTAGAACAAGATATACCTATTTTTCCAGCGTAGCTAAAAAAGAGGGTTATGTACAGATCTCTAATATTTTTATGGAAACTGCGGAAAATGAAAAAGAACATGCTAAAAGATTTTTTAAGTATTTACAGGGCGGCATGGTAGAAATTACCGCTACTTATCCGGCCGGTGTTATTGGTACAACTATTGAAAATTTAACAGCCTCAGCTGAAGGTGAAAATGAAGAGTGGACTGTTCTTTACCCGGAAGCGGCAAAAACCGCACGCGAAGAGGGTTTTGAAGAAATAGCTGTGCAGTTTGAGGAAATTGCTAAAGTAGAAAAAGAGCATGAGTATCGTTATAAAAAATTACTGGAAAATATAAAAACCGGTAAGGTTTTTAAACGCGATGAAGAACAGGAATGGAAATGCAATAACTGCGGCTATGTCTATAAAGGAAAAGGAGCGCCGGAACTTTGCCCGGCGTGTAAGCATCCGCAAGCGTATTTTCAAATTAAAGAAAATAATTATTAAAAAATTATTTTAAGAAGGGCGGCGCTGATGAGCACTAAATACTCTATTAATGAAGTTATTAGGTTCGCGGTTGAGATAGAAAAAGAAGGTCAGTTCTTTTATTGTAAATTAGCTGAAAAAGCCAGTGAGCAGGAACTGAAAGATCTCTATCTCTGGTTAATGGAAGAGGAGGTTGCCCATCAGCGTCTTTATGAAAAATATCTGCAGGAACTCGGCACGGAGAATGAGTTTTATTTTGAAGATAATGACTATAATGCCTATCTGCGCGCTTATATAGAAAATACCGTCTTTGATAAGGCTAATATAGAAAAGATCGTCGCTTCTTTTAGTAATGATCTTTCGGTCAGTGAATACGCTATAAAAAAAGAACGTGACTCGATAAGTTTTTATGAGAATTTAAAGAAATTTGTCGGTGAAGATAAAAAAGAGATGATCGATAAAATAATTAATGAAGAGAAAATGCATATTATTAAGTTGATCGATTTTAAAGAAAAAATAGACGCTTAGCAGGAGGAAAATTACATGCAGTTTGCCGGAGAAATAGCCGATTTTTTAAAAAAACATCCATTGGCCAGAGTGGCTACTGTTTCTGCTGATAACAGGCCGAATATATCGTTAAAAGGCATTGTTGATGTTGAGCCGCAAGCCGGCTTGATCTATTTTTTAGATCTTTACCGCGGCCATACTTTTAATAATTTAAAAAACAATAAAAATATAGCTGTGGAGATTGTTGATTACGATTCTTTTTCCGGCTATCAGTTCAAGGGGACTGCCGAATTGATTGACAGCGGTGAATTATTTGAAAAACATTCATTAAATTGGCATACCGATAAACACATGCGTTTTGCCAAACGACACCGCAGTGTCGCTAAGCTTTTTAATAATGCGCCTGACCTTTCCGAGCTTGATCTGCCCGAGCCTAAAAACTTGGTTAAAGTCACTGTGGCTGAAGTTATTAATTTAATGCC
>CAYUXF010000069.1:0-2034 GCA_964448755.1 uncultured bacterium | reverse complement strand
CCGAGCCTAAAAACTTGGTTAAAGTCACTGTGGCTGAAGTTATTAATTTAATGCCACAGGCTAAAAAATAACAGGGAGGTATAAGACCATGGTTTTAAAAAAATATTTTGATGATGCTCTCTTGTTTGAAGAATCGGGAATTAAATTTTATCGGGAGCTGGCAGCCGAAACCGATAATCCGTTGTCTAAAAAATTATTTGCCTCATTGGCTGAACAGGAAAAATATCATGCGGAAATGATCAAGAATTATCAGGCCAATAAAGAATATAAAAAAATAATTTTTGATTCTATTGAGGAGACGGTCCGGAATATCTTTAATGAACTGGGCAAAGAGCTGATAGGTAAAGACGTTGAGCATATTGCCGGCATTGAAAAGGCAATGAAAATGGAAAAAGCCGGGTATGATCTCTATACCGATGCTTATAATAGTTCGCAGAATAACGAAGATAAAGCTTTTTTAAAATTTTTGATCGATATGGAAAAAGAACACTATGAGGCACTGGCTAATCTCCACTATTATTATACCGATACCGCTAACTGGATAGCGGAAGATGAAGCGCAGGTTTGGAACTGGATGAATTTATAGTTATTTCTGGCAGTTAGGACAGTAATGCGTGCCGCGGCCGGCGACTCGTGTTTTTTTTATGAGTGTGCCGCAATGAAAGCAGGGCTTGCCGTCTTGCTGGTAAGCCCTTAATTTTAATTGAAAGCCCCCTTTTTTGCCGTTGGCTGTTAAGTAGTCTGAGAAGGTCGTCCCTTTTTTGACAATAGCGGCTTTTAAAACCTGCTTAATGGTTTTTAATAGGTTGGTAATTTGTTCGCTGGTGAGTTTTTTAACATCAAGCTCAGGCGAAAGTTTTTCTCTAATTAGAACTTCATCAACGTAAATATTGCCCAGACCGGCAATAATGGTTTGGTCTAATAAAACAGCTTTGAGTTTCCCGGTTTTTTTGCCGATATTTTTTTTGAATTCAGCTAAGGAAATTTTTAAAGCATCGGGCGCTACTTTTTTATTTTCTAGGTAAGTGGGATATTCTTGCGCGGAGAGCAAAGTAAGGCCGCCAAACTTTCTGATGTCGCGGTAAAGCAGTTTCTTGTTATGACCGGAGAATAAGAGCTCGAGATGGGTGTGTTTGTCGATAGCGGCGGTTTTTTCTGCCCAAAAGAGCTGGCCGGTCATGCGTAAATGGACGGCTATAATATATTTGTTGCTTAAGATTAAAAAAATATATTTACCATGCCGGTCAATGTCGGTCACTTTCTGACCCAGTAGTTTCTTTTTAAAAAGAGCAAGATCGCTTTTAATTATTGGCTGGTAATGGTCCTTGATGGCTGCTATTTTGAGCCCGGGGAGTTCTTTTTTTAGTTCTCTGACAATGGTTTCTACTTCTGGTAGTTCTGGCATACTGGACCTCTTTTAGATAATTATAGGGTTTGCTATATTCTAAGACAAGAGACCAATATGTTTGCCCGGGTTTTTTTCTGGTATTTTTTTTATTTTAATGGTAAGTTAAAAAAAAGTTATCAACGGGGGGCGGTTATTATAAAAAAGTTATTGTTCTTTTTTCTTATTATGTTTATTGGTGTTTTTTTATGGGCGGAAAATGTTTTTTCTTTGGCGGAGAAAAATTTTGAAGCTAAAAAAAATGTTGTTGATCAGGATACCCATCTGCAAGTCTATAGGAGCGTTATTAGTTTACTAAAAGCCAATGAGCTTTTTGTCGCTAAAAATTATTTTTCAAAAAAAGAGTCGTCTGTTTACGCAACAGACCGCTACGGGCAGGTTAAAACATATTTTACATTGAAAGATAATGATAAACAGATCATAGTTTCTTTAAAGACAACTGTGGAAGGGCCTTTGCCCCAGAAAGAAGCGGAACTAAAAGCCCAGGAGCTGGGCTGGAAAATTATTTCTGATTTTGAAAAACAGTAGAAAATAACTTAGAATATAGCTTAAGTCCCTATAGCTCAGATGGATAGAGCGAGCGCCTCCTAAGCGCTAGGTCGGCCGTTCGACTCGGCCTAGGGACGCCA
>CAYUXF010000068.1:0-8050 GCA_964448755.1 uncultured bacterium | reverse complement strand
CTCCTGTATATTCTAGTTTATTTTACTAGTTTACACAGTTAGTTTTACACTCCCTTGAAATATGATTATTTAATTCCTTATTTACCTAAACAATATCTTTTTTATAGTGATGAATTTCATAAATTATTGACAGAAGAAAATAATAATTTTTTAAACAATAAAGCAAAGGCAACTTTTTTTGAGATTTTTGGTAAAGATAAATTTGCTAAAATTTCTCCTTTTTTTGATAAGCCTGCCACAAAGATTGGCGGTTATATTAATAATGCTTATTTGCTGATTAGTTCTGTTTCATTAGTTTTTCTTGTCTGGCCTTCTATTGTTTTAAAGTCGGCTACTATTAGCATGGGTTTTTTTAGTATTTTCCTTACGTTGCCATTGTATTGGGCTTCAGTTTATCTTCTTTTCCGCATAACAGGAAAAATAAAGCTTGGCTGGCTTGAGAGAAGAGAGCAAAGATTTTTTAAGAAAATACAGAAAGAATTTAGTTCAGAATTAAAGCGATTTAAAAATAGTGAAGAAATTGTTCTGGAGTTTCAGCAGAGGATACCCTTGTTGCTTTTACAAGAAAGAGAAAGATATACAATTTGCCTTACTGGCTTATTGAAATATTTTATGCCGCGGACGCAACGTAATTTGATATCGGTTAAGTTTATGGAGGATAATTGGGATGACCTGGTTTGTTCTCTAATGTATGGGTCTTTGCAGGGTGTGATGGGTGGACTCCCTTTAAGTGTTGAGACACTGCAGAAAATATCTGAACTAATGAGTATGCTTGTTATTCTTGATGTACTGACAAGAGACAATGAACAGGTAAATTTATTAATGGAAAAAATACGCCAATTTTATGGGTTGAAAGGAAAATAAGTGATGTTTAAGGGAGTTAGTAATATTTTTTATCGCTATGATTATGATCGTCGTGATTATAAATTGACGCTAAGTGATTTGCAGTTAAATAATGTTACAGTTGCTCAATTTAAAAATGATATCAATAAATTACCGACAATAGAACAGAATTATTTATATGCTTTTATTATTGATGAAAATTTACGACAAAGTTTAAATATTCAAGATGCTACATGGTTATATAAAACAGATGATCAGGAGATTGAAGAGATAAAGATTCACTGGCCTCGTGCTGGAGAAAAAATAGTTACATCGGCAATTGATCACTCAATGCGGCCGTCAGTGGTTGCGGCAATTTTAGATGCAGAATGTCTGATTGATCCTGATCTTGATAAAAACCTTGATCAGGAATCTGTTCGCAAAAGAGTAAGTGCTTTTAAGAACGAATATTTAAAAAATAATAAAAATAATTATTTGTGGGCGTTGGCAGAATATCAGTTATCTTTCAGTGGAAAAAAAGCAGGGCCGACTTTGCATAGTTGGAAAAAGGACTATAAAAATTATGGTGATAATCTTCGTTTGGATGAAAAAGATGGGATAGATCTTAGCGCAGGCGACTTGACTGAACGACAGCGTTTAGCTGGTTTAACAGCTACGGCCTATGTTAGAGAAGGGTCGGATACATATGCTTTTATTCAAAAATTTATTCGCTCATTAAATCAGTATTCTCCCAAACTCTCTGCGTTTAGTTTTTTTCCTCAATGGCTGGTGACTAAACTACAAAAAAGCGAGTTGAGTGATTTTTTTGTTAGTAAATGCAATCCCTGGTATTGGGCTGGTTTGGTGAATAGTTCTCCTGAAACAAATGCCATTCAGCCTTTGCGGGGTATATATTTTGATGTATATAAAAAATTAGCGTATCTGGGTCTGGCAGATGCTGGTTTGCGTAATTTTACAAATGCCAAGCTGGTTGAAGTTTTAAAATACAGCGGTTATATAGATAATGGATTTGACAGTACGTTTTTTACGAATAAATATTTTCGATTTAGGCACGATGGTAATTTATCCACTGTTTTTCCTGAAGAAAAAGCCGCTAAATTATCGAGTATTTTGGATAGTTATATTGAAAAGATAGAAATAAATCAAAATGTTATAGCAAATATTTCTTCTTTAAATACAATGGCTTTTAGACGGGAATATGAGAGTAATTTTTTTGATATTTTTAATGAGGCTCTTGAAAAATTAAAAGTACAACCACAAGATTTGATGGAAATTTATTATCAAGATAAGAAATTAACTAACTGGAAAATGCCAGCAACAATTGGCCGTAAAAATTATTTATATACATTAGTTGTTACAGTGCAAGAAGCATTAAATTTGGATAGAGCCTATTTTGAAAATTGTCGGGTAGTTATTAGTCCGCTATTTAACAGTTATTTGAAAAATAAGTATAAGTTAGGGATAGAAGATTATGATAAAAAAACACAGGAGGAATTTGTTAAAGATTTTTTTCAAAAAATTAATGAGGGATCAAATGTTAAAAAAATAAATTATGATGATTTTGTCGATGGTTTTTTTGGTGAATTGAATTATAAAAGATTGAATAATTTTTTAACCGATTTTATGCTGGAGTCTCCTTCTTTTGGTCGTCCCGGCTATTATGTTACTTCTGAATATGGGAAAAGAATAGATCCGGTAGAGAAAATTTTACATGATCATACTGGTGTTGATCTCCAGGGAAATATTGGTGATCCTATCTATGCTGTCTCTGGTGGGGAAGTTGTTTTTACTGGTAGTTTTGAAAAGTATGGGAAAGTTGTTATTATTCGTCAACCAGATCAGACTGAGGTTTACTATGCTCATTGTGATAATTTTGTAAAAAATAAAGGCGATAAGGTTGTGGCCGGTGAAAAGATAGCTACTATAGGGATGTCAGGTAAGGCAACAGGACCGCATATTCATATTGAATATCGTCAGAAAGGCCGGCCGGTACCGCCAATTAATTTTGATCTCTCTGTTTGGGAGGCACTGTCTGAGTTTTATGATTCTAATCGGCAGAAATATCAGCGATAACAGTACTAATGATATTTAATTGGCTGCAAAATAGGTACAGTCTGCTTTTTTTAAAATAATATTTTTTAAAATATCTTTTTTAAAGCCGTTAGCTATATATGTATCAATACCATTGTCGTTAGCTAGTTTAGCTGCTTTTAATTTGGAAAGCATTCCGCCGGTCCCTTTCTGTGAGCCTGCGCCGTCGGCAAGTTTCAGTATGGCAGGAGTGATCTTTTTTACCTCTTTGATCAATTGTGCGGAACTGTCTTTTCTGGGGTTTTTGTCATAAAGGCCGTCAATGTCAGTTAATATTATAAGTTTTTGTGCTTTTACTAGTGATGCTACCTGCGCTGAGAGAATATCATTATCACCGAATTTTATTTCATCTATAACAACGGAATCGTTTTCATTTACAATTGGTATTACTTTCATTTTTAATAATTCATTAAATGTGTTGCTAATATTCTCTGCGCGGTGTTTGTCTTGTAAGCCGTCAGCAGTTAAGAGGATCTGTCCTATCTTGATGGGTTTTAAAAATTTTTGATAATAGTTCATTAAGAGTGTTTGGCCAACAGCAGCGGCTCCCTGCTTTTGCGGGATCGTTCTCATTTGGTAATCTATTTTTAGTTTTTCGCTGCCGCAGGCAATGGCGCCGGAAGAAACAATGATCAATTTTTTATCGTATTTGTAAAAAGTTTTGATCTGTTCGGTCAGCTTTTTAAAACTTTGATGAGAGAGTCTGCCTTTGTCGTCTGTTAAAACATTGGAGCCGATTTTTATGACAATTAATTCTTTTGTTTTCATGATTAGCGTAAGTAAATAGTAGCACAAAAATCATTTTACAGAAACAAAATGATTGTCTTTAATATAAAAACGCAGATGTTCATCTGCCCCTTTAGCCAGACCTATTCTGGTTGTTTTTATTATTTCATGAGGTCGAGAATTGTTTTCATAAATACAGAATTTTTTACTATTAAGAGGTAAATTGTTGAATTTTTTATCTATGCCGAAGGCCTGGGCGAGTTTTCCCGGTCCAGTGGTTAAATTTTTTAGTTTTTCTTGCCGCCGATTTTTTTGCATGATCTCTATTCCGGAGAGCGGTTCCAGTGCTCTAATTAGAACGGCACTGCCGTAACCGTTGCGGTCGGTTACTACATTGAAGCAATGATACATGCCGTAAATGAAATAAACATAGGAATATCCTGGCGGTCCAAACATTGGCTTGTTGCGGTCAGTTATTTTGCCGCCGTAAGAATGTGACGCCGGGTCGTTTTGGTGATAAGCCTCAGTCTCTACTATTTTGCCAGTAACTAACCCCTGTAGTGTGTCGACGGCTAAAATCTTACCGAGCAGTTCTTTTGCTACTATTTCTGCTGGATGGTTATAGAAATTTTGCGGCAGTATTTTCATGGTGTAATAATATTACTAATTTTTACGATAATAAATACTAGATTTTTATTTATTTCACCTGCTTTTACTTAATTTTTGTATTATAATATTGTTTGAAAAAAAAGGGGGTCTTTATGAGTAAAGAAGATTTTATTCTCGAGCTTTATAAAATATCCGCTGAGCGCCGTCATTATTATAATGCAGTTTCCTGGGCGGTTGGTGCCTTGCTCGTCCCGATCTCTTTGTATATTCTCTGGCTGGAATTAACGTCCGGTTTGCCAAAAGTTGCCTCGATATATGGTGTTTTTTTATTGTTGTTCTGGCATATTGCCTATGATAACTTAGAGCGCAACGCGGAGCGCGAGGAAGATACTTTAGCTAGAGCTAAAGAACAGATCCTGGAAAAAAAAGATTTCAACAGTGAAGTGGCGGCTAAGATGGCGTTAGGGTTTCGCCGTTTTGATGGTTTTGCTTCTTTGATCTCTTTCTGGTCTTTGCGCTGGCTGTTTTTTTCGCTTTATTTATTTATTATGGCTGCTTCCTGGCATGATCATCTGCAATACGGTCTTTATGAGTTCTTGTTTCCGCCGTTGATCATTATTTTTTTGTTAAATTCGCTGGATAATAAATTTATAGAATTTTTGCGTTCTCGTAATTTTCAGGAAAGACGCAGCTGGCTTAGTGTTTTTGAGTGTAAAAGTTCGTTTAAATTAACTTTGCGAAACATTGTTCTGTTTTTTATGTCTAAGGTCAGGTTTGTTATGATAGTTTTTACACTGCTTTGGACTTACTACGGTTTTTCTTTTGTATAGGAATATTTTTTTATGACAAAGTTAGTATGGAAACCAGGAACAATGATCTATCCTTTGCCGGCGGTAATGGTCAGCTGTGGCAGCAGTAAAGAAGAATACAATATTATAACTGTTTCTTGGACCGGTACTATTTGTACTGATCCGGCAATGTGTTATGTTTCTATCCGGCCGGAACGCTATTCGCATGCCATAATTAAAAAGAACCGCGAGTTTGTAATAAATATAACAACAAAAGAACTGGCGTTTGCTACCGATTGGTGCGGTGTTAAATCTGGTAGAGAATATGATAAATTTAAAGAGATGAACTTGACGCCTGAAAAAGGGAGCGTGGTTTTTGCTCCGCTGATCAAAGAGTCGCCGATCAATATAGAGTGCCGTGTTCTCGAGATAAAAGAGCTTGGTTCTCACGATATGTTTCTGGCTGAGGTTGTGGCGGTTAATGCCGATGATAAATATCTTGATAAAGAGAGTAATGCTTTTGAGTTATATAAGGCGGAGCCTTTAATATACTCGCACGGCCGCTATTTTGCGCCGGGAGAGTTTTTGGGTAAGTTCGGCTGGTCCGTTAAAAAAAATAATTAAGATATTTTTAATAATTCTTGTAATTCAAAGATCTCTTTTTTAGATAAAGAACGATATTGTCCAACGGGAAGATCTTTTAAATGTAAGATGCCAATGCGAATTCTTTTAAGTGTTAAAACATTGTAATTAAATTTATTTAACATTCTTCTGATCTGCCTGTTTTTACCTTCTCTGAGGATAAAGCGGTATTTATTGGTAGCTATTTTTTTTACTAAAACCGGCTTTAGTTTTTCTTCAGCTAGAGTTAAACCTTTGGCATAGCGGTCAATTATTTCGGCGGTTAGTTCATTGTCGATAGTGACTTCGTATTCTTTTTCTATGGCAAATTCCGGCGATTTTAGCCGGTTGGCAACTACGCCGTCATTGGTAAAAAAAAGCAGACCTTCGGATTCTTTGTCTAGACGGCCGACCGCGTGAACTTCTTTTCTGTCGATAGGCGAGAGGAGTGTATTGGCTTCGATTTCGCCTTTTTGCGGTAAGTTGGTCACAAGACCGCGCGGCTTATTTAATAATAAATATTTAGCAGTTTGTTTAACGTTCAATGCCGCCGGTAAAAATTCTACAATATCTGTTTGCGGATCGATCTTGGTGCCTGGCTCGGTAACTATTACGCCGTTGACTTTGATCCAGCCTTTCTGCAAAAATTCTTCTGCTTGCCGGCGCGAAGCTAATCCCTGTTCGGAACAGTATTTTTGTATTCTTATTTTAGGCATTTGGGGATACTAGCATTTAGAGCAGTTTTCCGGCAAATTTCTGCAAATGAGATTTTATAATTGACTCTTTCATGATTGTAGGATATTGTAATTTCCTGACAAAATTGTATTAAGGAGTCTATTGGCGATGCCTAAGAGAAAAGATGTTGAGTTAGAGGTTCTGCAGGAAATAAGTGAAGCACTGGTGACGCTTAATATTGAAGAGGCAACTAACCGGGTTTTAGATGTGCTGGCTCAAAAATTGAAAATGGCCCGCGGCACTATTACGTTGATCGATGAAAAAGGAGAGCTCTATATTCAAGTAGCCAATGGTCTTTCTGAACAAGAAAAATCACGTGGAAAATACAAGGTCGGCGAGGGGATAACCGGTAAAGTAGTAGAGACTGGCGAAGCTATTATTGTTCCTAAAATAGATGAAAATACGGCGTTTTTAAATAAGACTGGTGCACGCCAAAAATCGGTCAATGGTGCCAGTTTTTCTTTTGTTTGTGTGCCAATTAAACTGGGTAGCAATATTTTTGGTGCTTTGAGCGTTGATAAACAATACAAAGAAACGCAAAATTTTGAAGAAGAGCTGCGTATTTTGCGTATTATTGCCGCGATGATCGCGCAGTCTATCCGTATGAATGATATTCTAAAAGAAGAGCGAGAAAAGCTTCTCAGTGAAAACGAACAGTTAAAAAGTGAACTGAGAGATAAATATAATATAACAAATATTGTTGGTAACAGTTCTAAAATGCACGAAGTTTATGAACAAATTACGCAAGTAGCGGCTAGTAATGCTACGGTCTTAATTCGTGGAGAGTCCGGTACCGGCAAAGAGCTGGTAGCTCATGCAATTCATTACAATAGCTTAAGAGCAGAAAAACCGTTTATTAAAGTTAACCTGGCGGCGTTGCCGGAGACTTTGATAGAGGCAGAGTTATTTGGTCATGAGAAAGGGGCATTTACTGATGCGCATCAAGCGCGTTTAGGCCGTTTTGAAAAAGCTAATGGCGGAACAATCTTTTTAGATGAGATCGGCGATCTTTCGATGCCGATGCAGGTTAAGTTGCTGAGAGTTCTTCAAGAGAAAGAGATCGAGCGGGTTGGCGGCGTGGAAACTATTCCTGTCAATGTTCGAATAATTGCCGCTACTAATAAAAATTTAGAAGAAGCCATTAAAAAAGGGCAGTTCAGGGAAGATCTGTATTATCGTTTAAATGTTTTTTCTATTTTTTTGCCGCCGCTCAGAGAGCGCAAGTCGGATATTATGCTTTTGGCCGATTTTTTTATTAAAAAATATGCGGCAGAAAATAATAAGGATATTCAGCGAATATCTACGCCGGCTATTGATATGCTGATGGCCTATCATTGGCCTGGTAATGTTCGTGAATTGGAAAATGTTATAGAAAGAGCGGTCTTGCTTTGTAAAGACAGAGTGATTCACGGTTATCATTTTCCGCCGACTTTGCAAACATCTAAATATCAAAAAGATAAAGAGCCTGAATTTAGTTTAAAAGAACTAATAGAAAATTATGAAAAAGAGTTAATGGTTGAAGCTTTAAAAAAACATCGAGGTATCTGCTCGCGTGCCGCCAAAGATCTTAAAACAACCGAAAGAGTCTTTAATTATAAAATAGGTCTTTATAATATTGATACTAAAAAATATAAATA
>CAYUXF010000067.1:0-8087 GCA_964448755.1 uncultured bacterium | reverse complement strand
ACATCTTTTTTCTGTTCTTCATCTAAAAATGTGGTTGTCGCATAATTATTAATAAAATCATATCTTTGGAAAAACCCATTATAATAAAGCTCCTGCCCAATCAATTGAAAACTCTTATGCATAGATAGAAAGCGGTTAAGCACAGCTGGCGGCCAATTTACGGCAATGCCGGCATTTTGTTTATTCAGAACAATATTATTTATTAAAACAGCACGGCCGAATTGTCCGGCCGCCTCGCGCACCGCTTTAAAATTAGGCACCTCTTTATTTTGTCTCAAACCATTAAAAGCGACAGCTGTTTTTTGCAAATAAACAATTTGCTCATCAATACCCAGCCCCTCTACATAATTAATGATCTCTTTTAGACTTTTTTTCTTGGGGGATGGTTTAGCCCCTTTAATTTCTCGCTCTTTTTCCAGCAACCGCTCGTGATCAAGCCTTAAAACCCAGCTCTCTTCCAGATAAAAATCAAGAGTGCGCCGGGCCACATAAATATCAAATTTTTCCAGTGGAATTATAATAAGCTTACCATCGCTCTTTTTATGCCAGAGAGGAATTTGCGCAGCAATAATTCTATCTTTATATTCTTCTAATAATGCTCTTGAACAGCGAACTAATTTTTTGCCATTAATTTCTTCTAGTTCTAGCGAAAGCTTTTTAAATAACCAATACATCTCAAAACCTCATACCATAAAATTATTTTAATATTATTCCACTACGTCCAAAAAATCAAATATAAGAGCTCGCTCTACCGGCCAATCTACTTTATAAGAATATTCTTTGCCCAACCATTTAAAAGAAAGCTGGCTGCAGTGCAGCATTAACGACAGCTCTTGGCCTTGAAGTTTTGCCTGAAATTCCAGATTTTTATCTTTATAGCCATGCCTAAAATCACCTAAGACCGGATGGCCAATAGAACGCAAGTGCTTGCGGATCTGGTGATGCCGACCAGTCGTTATTTCTAATTCCAGCCAGGAAAACCCCGCCCACTGTTTAATAACCCTGTATTCTGTATGCGCCGACTGCTTTTGTTTTTCTCTGGTCGCAAATTTTTTAACCGTCAAGCTTTTATCTATTGTGCCGGCGCCCTGCACCTGACCAAGGACAACCGCTTGATATAATTTTTTATTGAATTTTACACCGGCGGCAAATTCCGCGGTTTTTCCTATCACTAACAAACCAGAAGTCATGCGGTCTAAACGCATGACCGGGTAAAGTTGATAATATTTTTCTTCTAAAAGAGCAATTACATTAGGTGATGTATCGCCCGGCGAAGAATGGGTAGAAATTCCTGCCGGTTTATTGATCAGCAAAAAATCTTCTTGCTCTTCTACTATCGCTATTTGATCGTCAATTCCTGGCATTATTTTTTATTTAAAAATTTATGGAGTTCTTGCATCAAATTATTACGGCAGAGAATTCCTTTGAGATGATTTTCTTCGTCAACAACAGCTATGCGGTTAATGCCGTATTCTATATAGGCGTTAATAGCTTCTAAAAACGAAGCATCTTCTTTTAGCACATGCGACGGCTCGATCATAATATCTTTTACTTTTAACTTTCGCAGGTCCGCCTCTTTTTCTTTTAAGTATTCTTGCAGCACTACGCCGCCGGTAATAGCTGAAACATCATCAGTGCCATAAAGAGAATTAAAATAGGCAGGTATATCAGGCAGCATCGAGCGAAAAATTTCCAAACTAGGCACAAAACCAAGTAAGACATTGTCATTATCTACGACCGGCAAACCACTCAGTCGATTTTCTGCCATCAGCGCAACCGCATCCACCAAAGAATTTTCCGGCTTAACGGTTATCAGTTTTTTGGTCATAAAGTTTTTGATCATTAATCGCATTCTCCTTTGTGATAAAAATAACCCTCTACCGGCAAAAGCCAAAAAGAGACGGCATAGCGATCCTCGCACTTAATAGCTTGCAAGCGTTTTTCTATATTTTTGGCATTCTCTTCTGTCAGCAAAGCTGTTATTAAATAATTCTGATTGAGGTGTGAACGCTGCTGAAAAATATTCAGAAAAGAGGCCATCGAAAGACCCATCTCCGGCAGTTCATCACCATGCCGGCTGCGAATAGCTTCAGCATCAACCACTACTGTTTCGCGGGCAAACTCCTCTGTCAATAATTTTAAAACATCTTCAATGTAATTGATCTCGTGTAAATTAACAAAAATCATTTTTTTATAGTTTTTACGATCTGGCATAATTTTCTCCTTAAACTTATTTATTTTAATTTACTTTTTTGTCTTTAGCCATCGCTTCGCCGGTCCTGATAAGCGCCGTTCTGGTCATGATCGGGCCGATGATCTCTGTAATGATCGTTGTTCCCAATAAAACGTTTATGACAACATTAGCCAGATATTTTCCCTCGGCAGCCAGCGGATAAAACTCTCTGGTAACCACTAATGCCAAACCAATAGCCACACCTACCTGAGAAATAAGACCAAACCCGATATACTTACGGACTTTGGGTTCAGCACCTGATATCAGCGCCCCTGTATAGCCGCCTAAAACTTTGCCGATAATTCTGGCTAAGAGATAGACCATTGCCAGCGGCAGAACGCTTAAAAGCAGTTTTATCCGCAAGTGAGCGCCGGCCGTCACAAAAAAAGCAATAAAAATAGGCGGTGCTAAGCTGTCTAAAAACTCAAAAACTTTGCGCCCGGCTATTGGTGAAAAATTGGCAACATAAACACCAAAAGCCATATTAGCTAATAGGGCAGAGACCCCCAAATGTCCCGCCAGGCCGGTAATAAGGAACAAAACACCGGCAGTAATTACATAAATATTTTCCAGCCGGTTTAATTTGCGTAAAGTTAAAGATGTCAAAATTCCGCAGAAAATACCCAAGAGCACGGCACCGCCTATTTCAGCCAGTGAATTAAAAAAAATATTTGTTATTGAAAAAACGGCTGTATGATTAAGCAAACTGCGGGCAATGGCTGAAGCAAAACCATAAATAACCAGAGCAATAGCATCGTCAATAGCCACAACCACCAGTAATGTTTTGGTAAATATCCCAGAAGCTCGCAATTCTCTAATGACCATGACAGTAGCAGCCGGCGCGGTAGCCGCAGCAATAGCCCCTAGCAATAAAGAAAGCGGCCAATAATGAAAAAAATACTGAACGGCCAAAAGAACAAGCGCAAAAGCGGTCAAAGACTCTAAGATAACAATAAAAAAGATCTGTTTGCCAAATTTTCTCAACTGCGAAAACTTAAGTTCCGACCCAATAATAAAGGCAATTATCGCCAGGGCAATATCACTGACCATGCCCACGGCATTGAGAATATCATCATGAAAAACATTTAAAACAGATTTGCCTAAAATGATACCAATTAAAACATAGGCCGCTACCGCAGGGATCTTAAGGCGATTAAACAGTTTACCGGAAAAATAACCGGCCAATATTGCACTGCCAATAACCTCAAAAACACCTAGCATTAAAACCACCTATTTTATTTAAAAACAAACGACGCTAATGATACTCCGATTATTCCAGAATTCAAGAAACCAAGAAATTATTGCTGTGCTTACGATCGTTTTTTAAAAATCGGAACTGGAATAAAGCCCAAAAATATATTCTCTGTTCTCTGCTGCCGTGTCATTTAATAAAAATTTTGCGCCGCCGTAAAAATTAAAATTAAATGCCGGCCCTTCTGCTGAAAGTCCGCCTTCTTTTTGATTTAAAGTCTGTTCTGCTTCAAAAACAAGTCCCGATAAAAAATAATATGGTTTATTAATAGACATTGTATTAAAAAAATAGTTAGCAGCAAAGGCTTCATTCTCTTTTTTTAAAGTCTGTTTTTCCGAAAAAGGATCTTTATACCTGTTTAAAGCTATGCCATTAAGAGCTATTTCATTTCGGGCACCAGCAAGCTCATCGATCAGAAGCTCGTTTATTTTAAAAAGACTCTCTTTTTGCTTAAACTGGTTTATTGCCCTTGGTGTAATTATTCTGGTCTCTTGCTCTGCTCCTGCATAAGCAAAAAACCTTTGTCTAAAAATATTTTGACGATTATCGCCCAACGCGGCAATATCAATAGTTCCAGCTTTACGAACTGACATTTCCAAAAAAGTGTCTTTTTTAGTGTTGGCAGTATCAATATTAGAAATATTTAATTTATTTAAAGCATTCTTTTCTTTAATTATTTCATTGTTTTTATTTAAATAAACATAATTATAAAAATAATTTTCCTGGCCGGAGAAAAAAGGGATCTCCTGTGTAAAAGAAAATGTTTTCTCTACGTAGTTTGAGGTTTGCGTTAGCCCGGTATAAATAAGTTTTTTATTAGCATCATAGATCCTGATCTCCGCTTTATCAGCTCGCGAGATCATAGGGACCACAATATCAGCCCGAAAAGAGGAGATCTCTTTTTTGATCAGGACCGCTTCATAAAGATCAACCTTGCCGGTGAATTTTTGTTCAATATAATTCCGCAGATTAGATTCGGTCCGTGGTATTTTAAACCCAACATTAACAACAGCCGAAAGATATTTTTCTGCAGAAGCTTCAGCGGGCCAATAATGTTTATAATTTATTTCCGGTTTAAAATTAAAGTATTTATAATTTAACAGCTGTGCCGAAACCCCCAGATCAAACCAGTGGTCTTTTCTGTAGAGGCCGTGGTCAAAACTAGCTACTGCCTGATATTTTTTATCGCTAGAATTTAGTCCGGCATAGAAAACTGCCCTGGTATCCGGCTCTAGCCGGTCTTTTTGGCCAAGGTTAAGAAAAGAACCCCCCAGCCATACATTTTTAAATAATTCATTATTGCCAACAGCTGTCGTCCGGAGACCAAGATCGCCAAAAAATCTTTGATAATTGCGCTGCAACGGGCCGTTAATATCGGTAATTAGTGAACTAATACCAAGATTTGCCCCAGCTAAAAAAGAAACATTAAAAAAATTCAGACCAGTCCCGTAGTTTAACCAGGCCCGGTCTTCACTAATGATCATCTCGCGGCTTGAACCGCTGCCGTCATTGGCTAAAAAGTCCAGCGACTGCTGTCCGTGCAGCAAATAAGCACCAATATAATTATCTTGCGTTGCAAGTCCGGTCCCCAAGGACCAGCCCTGAAAATTGTATTTATCAAAATTTTCCTGGCCGGTTTTAGCGCCAACCACATTAAATCTTTGATACTGTGACCGCTGCTGTTGATAGTTGCTCCAGGGCGCCTGCTGATCCTTAAGCACTGAGCCAGTATAAGGAGAATACCAAATGTTGTTCAGGCGATTTGTCTCTACTAGTGTCATAACTTTATCCTCATTTTTTATTTAACCGCCAACAGCACTTTTTTATTTGTGCTGTCCAGCAAGTTATTAAATTTTCTTGATAAAAGCTCGTATTGTAAAAGGGCTGTCTGCACGCTTTCCTTTTTTAAATTTTCAAAATAATCGTAAGCCCGCTCCATGCTCTGAGCCGTTTCAATAAACTCCTCGGTCGCCCGCCAGGCCAGCTCAACCCGTTCGCGATCGGCAAAAAGCCAGCGGCTAGCTGTGGTCTTAGGCAAATCTTGGTAATACCATTTAATAAAACTCTGGCCGCCCGGCAGTTTGGCAATAACATTATCCCTGATGCCGCGCAAATAATTTAATTTTCTTTCATTTTCTTTTATTAACCACGGTTGACTGCCAGCAATAACTTCGGCCGCTTTTTCAAAATCACAAATACCCTCGTCATTCTCTTCTTTATTCTCAACGACATAAATAGAAAAATTAAAAGTATCTTGATCTACTTGCAGTTTTAATTGATAAGCACCAAGCTCCGTTAACGCCGGCAGTACTATTTTTTGCCAGCCTTCATTGTAGGTCTCTGGCGGAAAATCATTATACTCAACCGGTGGCAAACTGCTCGCCTCTTTAGTTAAAACTGCCTTGATCTCCGAGGCGCCGCCTATTTTAATAAGGCCCTTAATGATCAGCGGCTCACCAAGGCTAAGCAAGCTCTCGCTCAATTTAAAATCATTGACATTACTGCCGTTGATCTGCAGAGTATTAATAACACCCGCCGCTTCATTGCCAGCGTTATCGCGGCCGCGCACCCGATACTCTATCTGGCCGGACAGACCAAGAAAATCATCATAAGCCATCTGCCGACGATACGTATCTGTTGAGATAAAAGACATGGGCAGCGATATTATCCAGTTGGCTTCTCCTACTGGCCGCAGATCAAGCCAAACACTTTCCATGCCGGAATCGGCATCTGTCAAACTTGCCTCAAAGACCGGTTTGACCGTGCCATTAAAAAGCTCATTAATATAAAAAGGTGACACTGCACCGCTTAAAGAAATGTCGGCAATAATCACCGGCGGCTGGCCGTCGATAAAAGTACTGGCATTGCCCAGAAAACGCAAATAGTGATCATAGGCGGAAATATTTATAGCCCCGTGATAACCAGGAAAGATATTTAATCCGCCACCCAAAGACTCATTGTCATTAAAAATAAAAGAATTAACAGTTCCTGTTAGATCATATCTAATGCGCGCTGTATCAATAGCGTCTGAAAGATATAACGTAAAAGGCTTGGTCCCGCCGGCAGCAATGAACTTTTGCCCTAAGTGGTCATAAGTCAGCGGAATATTTTCCGGCAGACCGTAGACAAGGTTCGGCAAAAATTCAAATGGCGCTGTGCCAGAATTTTTTATTTGCGCGCTGGCACTAGTCCAAAAAGATTCTTCTTCTATGCCAGAAGAAACATTCGTAAACCCGCCATCGGTTGTAATGTTAATATTATAGGATCCATAATTAATATTTAGCGGACTAGTCGGATTAAAAGTATTTGTTTCTGTACCGAACCGCCCGGTCCCCAAACCCATATCTTTTTGATAATAAAGATTATCAAACGCAATGTAGCCTGAATTAGTTGGGTCTTTAATTGTCACCAAGGGCGGATAGGGATCTTGATTGGCAATACCGGTGCTCGGATCAAGGCCACTAGTGCCATAATAAGCGATATCGCCGCCAGAAATAACTTTAATAACTAGCCGCCGGATACCGCCAACGCCGGACTCGCCAACTACATAACTACAGATGCCGCCGGTATTATACGTGGCAGGGCTAGGCACAAACCCAGCCGGCATAACAGCACCGGTATCACCGCGAACCGCCCGCAAGCTCCAGTTAATACCATCGTATTGATGATAATGAAAGATCTGCACTTCGGCATCTACCGGCAAGGCCCCTTGCTCAAAATTTAACTGACGATTAGATAACTGAAATGTAATCTTTTCTCTGTTAATAAACGCATCGCCACTCCCTTTACTGACGCGCAAACATTTAGTAAACAGCTCTACACGATCGGTAAAATCGGCACTGCGATGGATCGCTTTAATATATAAATTATCAGCTTGCTGATTGTTATCACCTACCGATAAAGAGATCTCGCCACCAGGATGATCGGCAATAATTTGATCACAAAGGACCGTGCCGCCATATAGTTGATTGGTAACAATAAAACGGAAAGAGGAACCTGTGCCAACAGTGGCCGGAAAAGACGGCAAAACGACATCGTCTGACATACCAGCTGGATTCTCTTTATAATAAATATCATTCAAATTATAATTAAAAGCCGCATGCGTAAACGTCTGTTTGCGATAAAGCAATTTTCCGGAAAGTAAGTTATATTTAGCCTCAATGTTTGCCATAAAAACTGCTCCTCTTCAAATAAGGGCACATTAAAGTTCTAGCTCGCCGTTTATATATATTTAAAATCGATAGCCAGAACATAATCCTGTTCTCTTCTGCATATGCCTATTTAAATAATTATACTATTTAAAACCAATATCTACCACATCTGCCCCTGACGTTTTTCACGCTGGGCTTTGCTCTCTCTGGTTAAACTGGCCACCGAGCGGTATTCCGCTTCCAAAACATCTTTTTTAATTTGAACAAACCCTGCTTCTTTTGAAAGACAATTGGCGGTCTCCTGGTCCAGCCACTTTAAAAAAGTAACTTTTTTTCTGGTCTGTAAATTTAAGTATTCTTTTCCTTTAATATAAACATTGTTTGCCATTATATTGATTTTAACTGACATTATTATTTTTGTTAACAGCTAGCTGCTTTTTATCCGTTCAAA
>CAYUXF010000066.1:0-8832 GCA_964448755.1 uncultured bacterium | reverse complement strand
CCGGTCGTTTCTTTTGAAGAATTTCAAACTATAAGAAATTCTTTTAGTGAAACCGTCGAGCTATTATCTAAAACTTATATTTATTTTTTGAACAATATTCCGGTCTTTACTTCAAAAAAGCTGAATCACGCATTACATAATTTAGAAAACATCCAGAAATTATTGCCTGCTGACTATGGATTAATAATTACCGGCTCTTCTGAAAACAAAGAGACAGGCAAAAACCTCTCTTCGCTCAAAAACATTATTATTAACCTAGATAAAAAACCTCTAATAAATCTTTCTGCGTTTATTTGTCGTCAGACAGAGCATATTCAATTTAATCTCCTGGAGGTTACCGCTATCTCTACTTCATCTTTTTATAATGAAACTTCGTTTAAGGAACTAAGTACATTATTTTCTGACGTATCAAATTTCATTCAAGATTCTATTGAGTTTTTTTTAGTAGAAATAACCGACCAACAGTACTGGAAATAATCAAGTTATTACTATTAATTTATTTTTAGTTAAAAACATGTCAAAATAATCTTATGGCAAAAGAAAACTTGATCGGCAAAGGGTTATGGGAGGCTTACTCCAAAAAAGTACAGGAGCGCATGAATAATCCTAAGTTCAGAGGTTCATTCACCCAAAAGGATGCCGATGCTAAAAAATTAAAGTTGATCGTTGCGGACTACGGGGATGCTTCCTGCGGCGATCAGATCCAGCTCTTCTGGCTGGTTGATGAAAAAACCAATATTATCAAAGATGTTCGTTTTCTTTCTTTCGGCTGCGGAACCGCAATTGCCTCCGCCGATGCCATGGCCGAAATGTGTGTCGGCAAAAGTATAGACGAGGCCTCGAAGATCACCAATATTGATGTGGAAAAATCTCTGCGTGACAACCCGGAAACACCGGCTGTCCCAGGACAAAAAATGCACTGTTCCGTTATGGCCTATGATGTAATTAAACGGGCAGTAGCCAAGTATAAAGACGTGGATATCTCAACTCTCGAGAATCAGGACATTGTCTGTGAGTGCGCCCAAGTCTCCTATGGCGATATTGTGGATGCCATTCGGCTCAACGACCTGAAAACCGTCGAAGAAATCACCAATTACACTAAGGCCGGCGGATACTGCAAATCCTGCATCAAGCCCGGCGGGCATGAGCAAAGAAAATATTATCTGATTGATATTTTGCAGGACACTCGGGAAAAGATGGCCAGCGGTTATTTTGATTCTCAGAAAAAATTTGCCGACAGCCCAACTCAAGAAGCAGTTCCTTTTGCCCAGCTGCCTCCGGCCAAAAAGATGAAAATCGTTGAAGATGTTTTAAACAAATTCGTGTCGCCAATTCTTGCCAAAGACCAAGGCGGTGTTGAGCTTGCCGATATAGAAGATAATCAGATTAAGATCATCTACAAGGGCGCCTGTCAGGGCTGTCAAAGCGGCACTGGTACCACATTAAAAATGATCGAAGCGATTTTGCAGGAAAAGATTGACGCCACTCTAAAAGTAAATCTTTATTAAAAATCATTGATCATTGGCTGATTTAATTTACCTGTTTTTTATCTGTTCTATCCAACCCAATAATCTATCATTAAGACTTTTTCTCTTTGTTAAGATTTTTCTCCCCGCTTTATACATTTCTTCTATTGATTTCCCTATATTATCTTTTGCTACACTGCTAGATCGTTGTTGCGGTATAGTCACCAACGATTCTGAAAGCCCACTAAAAACAGCAAAAGCGCTTTCCTGTTTTTCTTTTGTCCCTCTTTTTTCTTGTTCATAAAAATTCTTGGCCTTAATTAATAACTCAACTGATGCCTTATGAAAATATGGAAGTGTATCATTTTCCAAATATTTAAATATATCTATTGTGGTTTTGGTTTTAAAAATTTGTTCTAAAATAGCTTCGCTTCTTTGAATTTCCTCAATTGGATTTTTTAAATAACATACATAGCTAAGAATAAACTTTACAACACGCTTTACTTCTATTGTTGTAATATCATTTTCTATTATTGTCGAAAGAACGCGCTCCACTTTGTTCAGATCAGGGTTTTCTTGTTCATTAAGTTCAATCATTGCTAAATTAAACTCTATTTCTGTATAAAAAAGCATTTCCTCGTCTATTCCAACAAGTAAAAGTTTTCTATACTCCCCCAGTACATTATTCCATTTGCCTTTATCTAATAGTCCACGACAAACTGTCAACGCATATGCATTATAAAAGATTTCATCATTTAAAAAAGTTACTGCGGCGTTTTTTCTCTGTATATACAACATTGGAACTTCCCTTTTTTCATTTATATAACTATATCGTAACCTAATAATAAAATTTTCATAATATGCTATTTTTTTTAATTATTTTTGCCTTCTTGGCGTTCCGGCATTTTATACAGCGCTTGCTTATCAGAAATTCTTTCGTCCCACCTCTGCAAAACATCAAAAATGCCTTTCTCCCAACCTGGATACCGGCCTTGCAACCTTCTCCTTTTCTTCAGAGAAGGAGCAAACAAGTACTTGTCTTTGTTTTTGTTAGCATGAGCCTCATAGACAACATCGTATAAAACCACAACTACATATATATGTTCTTTCTCATATTCCAGCCAACAAGGGAACTCCTGGCTACGGTATAAGTTCCAGAGCAATAAACTTTTCTCCACACAATTAGCCTCGGCCGAGGCAGGGGCCTCTAGAAAATAATTATCCAGGTACTGCCAGGGTTGGACTAGTCCTTTACGATTGTTCTGCCGAAATGCCGAATTATAATTATTCTCTGTAAAGTTCAGGTTCAGTCCTTTCGGAAAACCTCTTTGCGAAAAAACTTTGGTTTTTCCGTCTAGCTTTACTTTAATCTGTATTGTTATTTCTTCGCTTACTATCGCGGCAAAAAGCTTGATCGCCTTATCAAGCTCAGGATATTTTGAATCTAAGGCAGGATATACCGCCTGAGGATATTTAATAAAAATTTTTTCAGTAAATTTATTTAAATTATTAAAAAAGCTACGATTTTTTAATGAATTGTTGGTTGAAATATACTCTTCGCTTTTGCCTGCACCGGCAATTTCTTTCTTTTGAATAATTTTTGCCATATAAACATATCAGACATTAAATTTAAAGATCGTTACATCTCCGTCTTTAAAAATATATTCTTTACCTTCCTGCCTAACCCAGCCTTTTTCCACTGCCGCATGCCAGCTGCCGGCCTCTACCAGTTTTTCATAAGCAACCACTTCGGCTTTAATAAACCCTTTTTCAAAATCCGTATGAATAACTCCTGCCGCCTGCGGGGCCTTGGTCTCACGTTTTATAGTCCAGGCCTTAGTTTCTTTTTCACCGGTGGTCAGATAAGTAATTAAGTTTAATAATTTATAAGCTTTTCTGGCCAGCTGATCGAGGCCGGATTCCTTCAGCCCGTATTCTTTCAGTAGCTCTTTTTCTTCTTCGGGAGGAAGCTGTACAAGTTCGGACTCAAGCTTAGTAGAGATAACCACTGTCTCCGTCCCTTCGGCCTGAGCTATTTTTTGCACCTGCTGAACATATTTATCGCTGTCGGCATTTTTTATTTGCGCTTCGGAAATATTGGCCACATACAATATTGGTTTGTCGGTCAAAAAGCTAAGCTGTTTTTTTATTTCTTTCTCTGCTTCGGAAAATTCCAGTGAGCGAATCGGCTTGCCGGCCGCCAAATGATCTTTAATTTTCTTAAAAATTTCGTATTCCAGTTTGTCTTCCGGGCGTCCGGATTTGGCTTTTTTGCCGGCTGCATCTTCCCGTTTCTCAGCGGTAGCCAGATCAGCATAAATTAGTTCCAAATTAATAATTTCTATGTCGCGCTGCGGATCGATGTTCCCGTTGACATGAACAATATTGGAATCTTCAAAGCAACGGACGACATGAGCAATGGCATTGACCTCACGAATATTTGCCAAAAATTGATTGCCCAGCCCCTCGCCCTTGGATGCTCCTTTTACCAGGCCGGCAATGTCTACCATCTCTATTGCTGTTGGAACTATCTTTTGGGAATTATGCATCTTGCCCAGCACAGCCAGCCGCTCATCCGGGACTTCGACTATACCAACATTGGGATCAATCGTACAAAACGGATAGTTCGATGCTTCCGCGCCGGCATTGGTTACTGCATTAAATAAAGTTGATTTGCCGACATTAGGTAAGCCGACAATACCTATAGAAAAACCCATAACTATTTTTCTTCTTTGTGTTCGGCGCGAATAATCGCTATATCAACCAGCGCATCTTTTTCATCAAGTTTAACCAAGCGGACACCCTTGGCCGCCCGGCCCTGAACAGAAATATCTTTAACTTTTTGGCGAATTACTGTACCGCTCAGCGTAACCATAATAATACTATCCTTTTCATCAACGATACGCATCTTAACGGCTTCGTCTTTGTCGCGCAAAGAAAGACAGCGTACTCCGCGTCCGCCACGCCCCTGGCAGCGATATTCGCTAACTTCAGTACGTTTACCGTAACCGCTCTTAGCAGCAATCAGAGCATATTTCTTTTCATCTTCTTTAGAAAGCACGTCCATAGAAACAACATAGTCTTTTTTCTCCAGGTTGATTCCGCGTACTCCGCCAGCCGATCTGCCCATAGAACGAACTTCTTTTTCGCTAAACCGAATCAATAGTCCGCTGGCCGTAGTCATCAGCACGTCCTTGGTGCCATCTGTACGCCGAGCCCAATCCAGCGAATCGCTCTCATCAAGGGTGATCGCAATAACTCCGCTACGTCGAATACTATCAAATTCAGAAACAACCGTTTTTTTGACTGTCCCATTTTTGGTGGCCATGAAAATAAACTGGTCCTCTGCCGTAAAATCAGAAACTTCCACGGTAGCAGTAATAACTTCCCCTTCTTCCAGCTGTACAAAGTTCGTGATCGACTGCCCCTTGCTATTCCGACTGGCATCTGGAATTTCATAAACTTTTATACGATAAACTTTGCCTCTGTTGGTAAAAATCACCATATAACTGTGCGTGTTCGTTACAAAAATTGAGTCTATTGCGTCCTCTTCTCTTGTTTCCATCCCTGATACTCCACGGCCTCCGCGCTGCTGATTGCGAAAAGTCGTAACAGGCATCCGTTTTATAAAGCCCTGCCGGGTCAAAAATACCGCGACTTCTTCTTTGGGAATCAAATCTTCAACATTGATATCTTCGATCTTGCCCAATATTCTGGTACGCCGGCCGGAACCATATTTGGTTTTCACTTCTTCCATTTCGCCTTTGATGATATCCATAACTCGCGTTTTTTTCTTTAAAATATCTTCGTAATCGGCAATCTGTTTTTTTGTTTCTTTTAAATCTTCAATTATTTTTTCCGTTTCCAGGGCAGTAAGTTTCTGGAGCTTCATATCCAAAATTGCCACGGCCTGACGCTCAGAAAGTTTGAATTTCTTCATCAGTCCTTCTTTGGCCTCGGTAACGCTCTTGGATTTTTTAATTAAGGCAATTACTGCATCCAAATTGTCGAGCGCAATAACCAATCCTTCTAAAAGATGAGCTTTGTCTTTAGCCTTAGCCAATAAATACTTGGTACGCCGAGTAATAACAATAGTACGATGTTCCACAAAGAACCCAAGAATTTCTTTGAGCGTACAAACTTTCGGGACGCCATCTACAAGCGCCAGCATGATTGCATTAAAGTTGACCTGTAAAGCCGTATGTTTATAAAGCTGATTTAAAACCACTTCCGGATTAACATCTTTCTTAATTTCAATATAAATCCGCATCCCCTGCTGTCCGGACTCGTCCCTTAAATCGGAAATATTTTGAATCTTTTTGTCTTTGACCAAGTCGGCAATACGAATAATTAACTCAGCCTTGTTAACTTGATAAGGTAATTCTGAAACAATCAAGCAGTTGCGGTCTTTTTTGTGTGCCGCCGGTTCAATGCTGACTTGCGCGCGAATAGTCACTGCGCCGCGGCCGGTTAAATAAATATTTTTAATGCCTTCATCGCCACAAATATTTGCACCGGTCGGAAAATCCGGGCCGGAAACATATTTTAAAAGTGCTTTGTCGGTTATATCCGGGTTTTCCAGCATCGCGCTAACCGCAGTACATATCTCATTGAGATTATGCGGCGGGATATTGGTGGCCATGCCAACCGCAATACCGGAAGAGCCATTAATTAAAAGGTTTGGAAATTTTGCCGGTAAAACCACCGGCTCTTGCAGCGATTCATCAAAGTTCGGTGCAAAGTCCACCGTTTCCTTATCCATATCCGCCATCAATTCTTCTGATATTTTACTCAGGCGGGCTTCGGTATAACGCATCGCCGCAGCGCTGTCTCCATCAATAGACCCAAAGTTTCCCTGTCCGTCGATCAGCGGATTACGCAGTGAAAACTCCTGCGCCATACGCACCAAGGTATCATAGATCGCCAAGTCGCCATGCGGATGGTATTTACCAAGAACATCACCGACTACACGCGCCGACTTTTTAAACGGCTTGTCGCGAGTCATCCCTTGTTCATACATGGAGAAAAGAATACGGCGATGAACCGGTTTTAATCCGTCGCGCACATCCGGAAGAGCCCGGCCAACAATAACGCTCATTGCGTAATTAATGTAAGACGTTTTCATTTCGGACTCAATATCTAGTCCTTTGACTCGATCGTCTCCTTGATTGGCTAGCGGGAGTTCCGGTTGTTTATTTTTTTTATCTTTTTCTGTCACTTTGTTGCCCTTCTAAATATCCAGCCACTTAACAGAAGTGGCATGTTCTTGAATAAATTTTTTGCGCGGCTCAACCTCAGAACCCATAAGAATTGTAAAAATTTCATCGGCACGAACCGCATCTTCCAGCTCCACCCGCCACAACATACGGTTTTTAGGATCCATGGTGGTAGACCAGAGCTGCTCTGGATTCATTTCGCCAAGACCTTTGTAGCGCTGTACATGAAGGCTGGCATCTTTACCAAGTTCCTTAACCATTTTTTCTTTTTCTTCATCCGAATAAGCATACATCTGCTGTTTCCCTTTTTTAACCAGGTAAAGCGGAGGCTGCGCAGCATATACACAACCAGCCTCAATAACTTTTTTGGCATAACGATAAAAGAAAGTCAGTAACAGCGTACGAATATGAGCTCCGTCTACGTCAGCATCGGTCATAATAATTATTTTGTGATAACGTAAAAATTGCAAAATGCGCTCTACTTCATTTTTGTCCAGTACTTCGCCGGCCCCTTCGGTTTCATCTTTGTCTTCTTCAACCAGGTGCAGTTTTTCTACCACTTCTGGGCCGATCGCTGAAATCAGATTTTTTAATTCTTCATTTTCTAGAATTTTATCTATGCGCGCTTTTTCTACATTGAGAATTTTTCCGCGCAAAGGAAGAATAGCCTGAAAATTTCGGTCGCGCCCTTGCTTGGCCGAGCCGCCGGCAGAATCACCCTCAACAATATATAATTCGCACTTGGAAGCATCTCGATTTATACAGTCGGCCAGTTTGCCCGGAAGAGAAGATCCTTCCAGTGCATTTTTTCGGCGAGCCAAGTCCTGGGCCTGACGAGTAGCATTGCGTACTCGCAAAGCAATTAAACACTTATTGACTATCGCTTTGCCGATGGACGGGGTCTTTTCAAAAGCATTAGCTAATCCTTCGTCCACAACACTGTCAACAATACCCTTTACTTCGCTGTTGCCAAGTTTTGATTTTGTCTGTCCTTCAAATTGAGGATTCCCGACTTTCACTGAAACTATCGCCGTTAAGCCTTCTTTGCAGTCCTGCCCGGTTAACATTTCTTCTTTTTTTATGTTGAGCAGTTCATACTTTTTGCCGAAGTTATTTATCGAGCGGGTCAGTGCCGTACGAAAACCGGAAAGATGGGTGCCGCCTTCTCTAGTACGAATATTGTTCACAAAAGATAAAACCGTTTCGTCATAATAATCTTTGCAAAACTGGAGCGCCACTTCAACTTCCACGCCGTCTTTTTCTTTGTGTATATATATCGGCTCTTTGAAAAGCGATTCTTTGTTTTCGTCAATATGGTCAATGTATTCCACTACGCCGCCTTCAAAATGATATGTTTCTATCTTTTCACTCCGGCCGCGCTTATCAATAAAAGTTATTTTTAGTCCCTTAGTTAAATAGCACATCTCTCTTAAGCGACTGGAAAGGGTTTCAAAGTTAAAATCTAGCGTCTCAAAAATTTTACTGTCCGGATAAAAACTAACTATTGTCCCGGTCGATTTTTGTTTTGGCTCTGGTGCAGTTTTTCCTATTTTGGCATCAGGTTTTCCACGGGTATAAGAATTAGTATAGACTTTGCCATCACGATGAACTTCTACTTTAAAAACTTCTGACAAAGCATTAACAACGGAAGCGCCAACACCATGCAGCCCGCCGGAAATTTTGTAGCCAACTTTATCAAATTTACCGCCGGCATGTAGCGTAGTTAAAACTACTTCTACGGCCGGAAGCTTGGCCTTTTCATGCATTGATATCGGGATACCGCGACCATTATCAGACACTGTGCAATAGCCATTTTTTTCCAAAACTACTTCTATCTCGGAGCAATATCCGGCCAAAGCTTCATCAACGGAATTATCGACAATTTCATAAACCAGATGATGCAGTCCATATTTGTCGGTAGAACCGATATACATACCGGGCCGCTGGCGTACTGCCTCTAGCCCATCGAGTATTTTTATACTTGACGCGTCGTAATTATGTTCGACTTTTACCACAAAAACCTCATAATATTTTTTTAATGAGAGTACAATGCTTTATAGAATTTTTCCCCCATATATTCCTTCAGTATATTATCATTTATTTTTTGCGGTGTTAAGCCCGTGCGTAACATCGTGTACTGAAGCGCCTTT
>CAYUXF010000065.1:0-8849 GCA_964448755.1 uncultured bacterium | reverse complement strand
TAAAACCTTTTTGAAAAAAAAGGTTTTATAGACTAAAATTGCCAAAATTATTTCAGGAGATGCAAAATGTATAAAGTAAAAATGTATGTTACCTACAAAGACGGCGTTTTTGATCCCGCGGGCGCAACAACTTCTGCCGGTTTAAATTCACTAGGGTATAGCAATGTTTCCAAGGTTTCTTTGGGTAAGTATCTGGTCTTTAATATTGCCGAAGATAATGAGGAGAAAGCCAAAAGCCAAATTAAAGAGATGGCTGAAAAATTGCTGACCAATCCGGTCATTGAAAAATATACTTACGAAATGGAAAAGATCTAAATGTCTTTAAAAGTAACTATTTCCGGTATCCGCGGCATTTATGGCGAGACGCTGACCAATGAGGTGGCTTGCGCTTTTGGTATAGCCTATGGCCGCTTTTTGGGTGCTGGTAAAAAAGTGCTAATTGGTGCCGATACCCGTGTTTCCGGACCGCTTGTTAAAGCGGCGCTGTTAAAAGGCTTGCAATTTTCCGGTGTTTCTTTTGTTGATGCTGGTATTCTGCCGACACCTTCTGTTCAGGTTTTAGCTCGCTCCGAAGGTTTTGCCGGCGGTGTTATTATTACCGCCTCACATAACCCCGGGCCCTGGAACGGCATTAAGTTCGTTTCACCGCAGGGTATTTTTCTTAAACAGGCAGATATCGATCTAATAAAAAAGAACTATGAAGCTGTTGACTCTGCTGATGTTAATACGGCGCTTGAAACAGACCTTGTAGTCAGCTCAGCTGAAGAATTGCAGCAAAAACATTTAGAAAAGATCCTGGCGCTGGTGGATGTCAATAAAATTAAACAGGCGGCCTTAACGGTTGTGGTAGATACCTGTTGTGGCGCCGGCTCTATTTTGGTCCCGCAATTGCTCAAAAAACTGGGCGTTGATTTTCTTCAGCTCAATGCTGAGCCCAATATCAGTAAATGCGACCGCGGCCTGGAGCCGATACCTGCTAATATAGTTAAACTTGGTGAAGCGGTTTTAAAGAATAAGGCAGTAATTGGCCTGGCGCAGGACCCCGATGCCGATAGGCTGGCGATAGTTAATGAGAATGGTAAGCCGATAGGTGAGGATTACACACTTTGTTTAATTTCTGACTATATGTTGTCTTTAAAAAAGACCGGTCGTTTTAGCGGTGCTAATAAGATCTGCACTAATTTATCTACAACCAGGATAATAGATGACATTGCCAAAAAGAACGGCGCAGAAGTTGTACGAACAAAGATCGGTGAGGTAAATGTTTCTGAGGCCATGCTTGAAACTGGCGCAGTAGTTGGCGGTGAAGGGAACGGCGGTATTATGATACCTTCTATTGGTTATGGCCGTGATTCGCTGGCAGGAATAGCTTTTATGCTTGAATATCTGGCGGTCAGCGGAAAAACAGTTTCCCAGCTGGTAGCGGAAAACCCCGCTTATGTAATGTATAAAACTAAAATAGAGTGTACGTCTGAAGCACAGGTGGAAGATGTCCTTGATAAGGTTAAAAAATATTATGCCAGCGAGCAGATGAACGATATAGACGGTATCAAAGTAGTATTTGCCGATGGCAATTGGGTGCATGTCCGCGCTTCTAATACAGAGCCGATCATTAGGGTAATTAGTGAGGCGGAAACCGAAGTTAAAGCTAAAGCGCTGGCCGATCAGGTTCTGGCTATAATTTAATGCGGATCAGTGCCGGCAAATACAAAGGCCGAAACTTATTTTTTCCTAAAAATGTTAAAGCACTTCGTCCAACGACCGATAAAATTAAAGAAGCGGTTTTTTCAATGCTCTATGAACGGATCGTTGGCGCTCGTTTTTTAGATCTCTTTGCCGGTGTCGGCAATGTCGGTTTTGAGGCCTTGAGCCGTGGCGCTGCTGAGGTTTGGTTTATTGATCGCGAACCATCGTTTATTTTTAAGAACGCTAAAGAATTAGGTTGTCTGGACAGCGTAAAGATCTATAAAAATTTTGTCGATAAGGCTATTAAAATTATGGCCGGCCACGGTGAAAAATTTGATATTATATTTATAGACCCACCCTATGATACCGATCTTTTAGAGGATTCATTGAATAAACTTTTTCACTTTGATATACTCAGTTCCTCGGGCTGTCTGGTAATAGAGACAGATAAAAACAAGACGATCAAAACAGACCTTAAACTAGTTAAAGAAAAAGTTTACGGCCAAACCAAAATAATTTTTTTGGAGAAATAAGTGGAAAATAATTCAGTAAAAGTCAGGAAAGCTATTTATCCCGGCTCTTTTGACCCTGTAACTAATGGACACGTTGACATTATTCGCCGGGCGGCTGATCTTTTTGATACGGTAATTCTTGCAGTCCTCTCCAATCCCAGTAAACAGCCGATGTTCTCGGCTACAGAGCGGGTTAGACTGCTTAAAGAGGCCACTGCCGATATTCCTAATTTAGAATATGATATTTTTTCCGGTCTTTTAGTTGAATATGCCGAAGCCAAAAATGTTAAAGCTATTATCAGGGGTTTGCGGGCAGTTTCTGACTTTGATTATGAGTTTCAGATGGCTTTAACTAATAGACAACTTTCTAAAGAATTGGAAACTGTTTTTTTAATGACCGATTATAGGTATTCTTATCTTTCTTCAAGCTGGGTTCGTCAGATCGCCAGTTTACATGGTAAAATAAAGGACATGGTACCGGATGTTGTCAGTCGTGAGCTTAAAAAAAGATTTTCGGGGGAGTGATCAATGGAAGCTTTAGGTTTAATAGAGGCAATTATTGCTACGGTGGCAGAGAGTCCAAATTATCTTTTTTCAAAAAATAAAGTAGTAGTTAATACCGAACAACTTTTTGATATGTTAGAGAAATTAAAAGTTATCGTCCAGCAGGGCGGCGGTGTGGCGCAAAACGTGGTTACTGTAGCGCCGGAAAAAAATAAAACTGTGGCAGAAACTAATCCGGAACTTTTTGGGTTAGAGGGTGAGGCACTGCTGCGTCAGGCCAAAGAAGAAGCTGAAAAAATGCGGGCCAGCGCGGACCGCTATGCTGAGAATGTGTTGAGTAATCTGCAAGTGGTAATTAATAAAATGCTGCGTAATATTGATAATGGCAAAGAGCGCTTAAAGACTTATAAGGAGAAATAGAGATGGCCAGACCGGACGGCAGAAAAACAGATGAACTGAGAACAGTAACTTTTACCAAAGATTATACTAAGTATGCCGGCGGTTCTGTTTTGATCTCTTTTGACAATACTAAAGTTATTTGTACGGCCTTTATTGATGAAGGCGTTCCTGGTTTTTTAAAGGGTAGCGGTACTGGCTGGGTGACAGCCGAATATTCAATGCTTCCTTCTGCTACACATCAGCGGAGCAGACGTGACCGCGATAAGCTTAACGGCCGCACGGTAGAGATCCAGCGCTTGATCGGCCGTTCTTTGCGGGCGGTAGTGGATTTTAAAAAACTTGGTGAGCGGACAATTTATATTGACTGTGATGTAATTCAGGCCGATGGCGGCACGAGAACTGCCTCTATTAGCGGTGCGTTTGTCGCTTTGAAATTAGCGGTCAATAAACTTTTAAAAGAAGGTATCTTAAAAGAAGATCCTGTTAACGACAGTGTGGCGGCTGTTTCGGTTGGTATTATTAATGGCGAGCATTGTCTGGATCTGCCTTATGAAGAAGACAGCAATGCGGAAGTAGATATGAATATTATCATGACCGGTTCTGGTAAATTGATCGAGGTTCAGGGTACAGCAGAGGAAAAGCCTTTTACACGTCAGGAGCTTGATATTCTAATTGATCTGGCTGAGAAGGGCATTAAAGAGATAATTGCCGAACAACAGGCGGCAATTAATTAAGAACGGTATCTAATATTTCCGTAGTATCTAATTTAAAAGAACTGACATTGCCGTTGGTATCGACAACATATTTATACTTATATTCTTTTTGGTTCTGTTTTTTTAACTGAAAAATATCAATTATTTTTATTTTGTCATCGGCGGTGGTTTTTTCCGCAGGGTCATGCAGCGGGTAATTTTTTTTGTTTTCCAGCGGCAGATCGGCAATAAATAAGGGTGTTTTGTTATTGCACCAGGCGATCACTTCATTGGTTAGACTGCGGTAATCGTCCGCTTCGCTGTATTCCGGTCGGTATTTATAGACCGGCAGACCGAGCGTGGCGGCATCTTTGTAGATATCGCAAAGCGCTATTCTGGTCATAAAAAGTTTATCGCAGAGGCTCCATTTTACAGTATCAAAAAAATCATAACTAAACTTGGAATTTTTATTAAATAAGGTTAATAAATACCTAAGCTTTATTTTATGTTTGGCTTTTTGTGTTATCAGGTCAATGGTCTCCTCTATTTTAGAGAGGCCATGCAGGGCGTAATTACTGGGCTCCAGTGCAATAATAACTTTATTGGCAGCCAAGAGGGCATTGATAGTTAAGAGGCCTAGAGACGGGGCGGTATCAATGATTATAAAATCATAATTGTTCTTTATTTTGCTAAGAATATTTTTTAAACGAAATTCACGCTGGTTTTTGCCGGAGAGGAGCTGTTCTAAAAAAGCCAGCATCATATTGGCCGGCAGAAGATCTAGGTTTTTATAGATATTTAATTTTACCTGTGCAACAGTTGTTTTAGAGTTAGGTGTTAAAAGATCAAAATTACTTTTTTCCAGACGGTCGGGATCGATATTTAAACCGAGTGTGGCATGTCCTTGCGGGTCGAGATCAACTAGTAATACTTTTTTATTAATTAGGGAAAGTGAGTAAGCTAAATTAATGGCTGTCGTGGTTTTGCCGCAACCGCCTTTATGGTTGGCAATAGCAATTATTTCCATGAAAATCCCCCCGTAAACTTACGATAATATAATATCAAGTTTTTCTTATAGTTGCAATAAAAACGCCCGGCAGTTATTATTGTGCGATAAGTTATGGAGAAGATATGGCGAAAAGAGTTGTAATTACAGGCCTTGGCCCTGTTTCCTGTATCGGCAAAGACAGAGAGAGTTTTTGGTATTCTCTTTTGCGCGGTGTTTCCGGTATTAAAAAAATAGAACGCTTTGCCGCTTCTGAACTAGGCTATGCCTCGCAAATTGGCGGCGAAATTAGTGATTTTAAAACTACCCCTTTTTTAGATGAGAAACAAACCCGTCATTTTTCGCGTTTTACACAGTTTGCAGTGGTTTCTGCTTATTTGGCACTGGCTGATGCTCACCTGGATATTGACGATGAAATTACCAGAAAGACCGGTATTATTCTGGGGACCGGTATCGGTGGCCTTGATGCGGTTGAGGATCAGGCTAACCGCTTACAGGAAAAATCTTTAAAGAAACTCAATCTCTTTACCGCCAACGCTACTCAGGCACAAGCAGCGGTGGCAGAAATTTCTACCAGCTTGCGGATTAAAGGGGTTAATTATACGGTGACCAGCGGCTGTTCTTCGTCGGCCAATGCCATTGGTGTGGCCTTTGATAATATCCGGCAGGGTCGTTCGGAAATTATTTTGACCGGCGGCGCCGAGGCTCCTTTTACCGATGTTGTTTTTGCCAGTTTTGATGTTACTAAACAGCTGGCCGCTAAAAATGATGAACCGACCAAAGCGGTTATTCCCTACTCGCTGGGGCGGAGCGGTTTTGTTCTGGCGGAGGGGGCCTCTTTAATTGTTTTAGAAGAGCTTGAGCACGCGCAAAAAAGAGGTGCTTTTATTTATGGTGAGCTGGTCGGGTTTGGCTCAGCGGCTGAGGCCTATCATTCTTATAAACATGAAATGAGCGGCGAGGGGATGGCTTCTGCTATGAAAGAAGCGGCCAAAGATGCCGGGATCACTCCTTATGAAATTGATTATATTTGCGGCCATGGTTCCGGTTCGCAGTCTGCTGATCTTAAAGAGACCAATGCGGTCAAGCGCTTTTTTGGTGCGCGTGCCGCTAATGTGCCAATGAGTACAATTAAAGACCTAATGGGCATGCCGTTTGGCGCTTCTACAGGATTTCAGGTGATAGCAACTGCTTTGATGCTGGAGCATCAGATCATGGTGCCTACTACTAACTACAGCGAACCTGACCCGGAATGTGATCTTGATTATGTGCCGCAAAAACCGCGCTCCTCTATTATTAACTATGCCATGATCAATTCAATGGGACTGGGCGGCAATAACGCCGTACTGATAGTTAAAAAATTTCAAAAATAAATTAATTTAAAAGCATAATAGCGCTGTAGTTGCGCAGTGTGGTTTGGTCCTGGCGGTAAGAGTAAAAATGTCTATTGCCGCTGCAGGCCGTGCAGTATTCGCTGATCTCAATATTATTTAGCAGAACACCGGCGTTAAGTAATTGCTGTTTATTTTCAGCGATCAGGTCATAGTGCAGGTCTTTTTGACGATCTATTTGATAACAGTTTTTACAGATACAGGGGCCGATAGTGCAGAGCAGTTCTGCCGGATCGACCTGGAATTTTTCAACCAGAATAGAGAGGCAGGCGGCGGTGATCTTTAGTTCGGTACTTTTGCGTCCGGCATGGAGCGCGGCAATAACTTTTTTTTGGGGCGCATAAATTAAGAGCGGACAACAATCGGCAGTCTTAATTATTAAGGCGCGGTTCTTTTCGCTGGTAATAAAACCGTCATAGCCGCTGACTTTGACAGGGGTTTGTTCATTAACTATTAAGATCTCTTTGCCGTGTACTTGCTCGGCGATAATATAGCGATCAATATGATTGCTTTTTAAAAAAGCCTGGAGATCTGTGAAATTTTTGCCGCCAGTCGTATTGGAAACTTCTCCGGTTAAATTTAAAAGCCCAAAACTAAAGCCATTTTTATCGGCAAACATTTAGTTGTCTGTCGATTTAATGAATTTAGTACGGCCGCCGGTAGAGATAAAGTTTTTTTCTTCCATATCGTAGATCATTAATTCGCCTTCTAATAAGTTCTTATCTTTCCAGGCTTTGATATTATTCATAAAAGTAATGTTCTTTGAGACACGGTCAATAATAGCTTTCTCGCTGTTGATGAGCGTGTTTTTATAGAGTAGTTTGACATTATTTTCCATGGTAATTGTATCTGAATCAAGTTTGGTTTGAGCGAGATCGGCATGAATGATAGCGTCTTTATATTCAAAAATAACATCGCTTTTAAAAACATAATCTTTAGTTTTGTAATTTATTTCTATTAATTCGGCCCGGCCGGTAAAATCTTCGCCTGTAAATTCTACTTCTTTTTCAAAAGATAAAAGATCTAGATTTTCTTTGATCGTCGCTTTTTTGCTATTGATAGTATATTTCTCATTAGTGAAAGTACAGTTTGGTTCCAGAACAAATAAATTATAATAACTGTAAAAGATTATTTTGTCGGATGTGATGGAATTATTATCACGCCAAATCTTGAGAGGTTTTAAGACCGTGACGGTTTTTTGGCGGTGGTTCCATAAAGCGGTATTGCTTTTTAATTGCCAGACAGGAATAGTCTCTTTAATTTCTTTGTATCTGCGGTTGATGCGTACTTTTTTGCTTATTTCCTCCAGTGACTGGACAAAAACATCACTTAAAACAACATTGTTATTATAGATATCAAATTTTGCAGATGGGGCCTCCAAATAGAGGACCGGCTTATTTTTAGTTAGAATATTGCCGGTAACATCTTTTAAAAAAGCTTCTTTTTTGTAGAAATCCGCTTTGGCGGAGCTGATATTAAAAAAAGTAACTTCACCGGATATTTCACGGACTTTGATCTTGTCAAAACTGTATTCCGGGCGATTGCTTTCCTGTTTTATAGGTATGCGGATATCCCAGGGGCGGTGTGTTGTCAGCCATTGCCACACAATTGTCAAAATGGCGATCGTCGCCAATAAGATAACTATTTTTTTTATTTTATTCAATATAATAGGCATCGCCAAAAAGCTTTCTTTCGTATTTTTCCTGAGCTGATTTTAATTGATAGGCCTTGCTGAGCTGACCGGTTGCCGCTAAACCTTTGCCGTTCTGGCGCAGGGCTTCCATATAAGCAGCTCTAATTGCATAAGCTTCCGGTTCTATTTTTACTGCTTTTTCGCAGTATCTGAGCGCTTCGGGCCAGTCTTTTTCAATTGCTTTGATTACCGCCATATAGGTATAGCCCCAGGCGTTAAAACTATCGCGCGGTTCTTTTTTAGAGATTTTTTTAAAACGGTAAAGTGCTTTTTCTTTAAGATCTGCTGCTTTTGGCGCCAGTTGTTTTTTTATAATTGTTTCTCTGTTTACTTTTTCTCTGTTGCCATCCCTTTTGCCGCGAGCTATTCGGCGGTCGGCCAGTTCCATGCGGCCGTTAGTTTCTTCAAATAAAAAATAATAACAAAATCCCAATTTAAAATCATTGTCCAGGGAGGGTGATGTAGTATCTGTTTTTTCCAGAAATTTCAAAATTTTTGGTCCGTAATTTTCATCTAATTCATTAACTTTTTTAAATTCTTTGCCGGCTGCTTCTATTTTACCCATGCGGGCTAAGATCATGGCCAGTTCAAAGTGGTAACGGATATTTTGCGGATATTTTTTGGTGAGATCAACATATTTTTTATAATTAATAACTACAGCCGGAGAATGTTCCATGACGGCTGATAGTAATGAACAAAATAATAAAATGATAATTAAAAGTTGAACTGCTCTTTTCATGTAACCTCCGCTAAAAGATAAAACTATTTATAATTCATTAGTATAACAGATACCAGGATTTCAGAAAAACCAGCTAAACTTTCATAAGAGTTTTTTTTATTCTTGAAAAAGGCCAGTTTAAAAGTGTTTAAAATTATTTCAATTAAGGCATAGAGTAAAATGAGCAGTGAGTAAAGAAAAATAAACGGACGGTAGTGTTTATAACAAAAATATAAGCCGCCTTTAAT
>CAYUXF010000064.1:0-8908 GCA_964448755.1 uncultured bacterium | reverse complement strand
ATTTAAACTTTACAAATTTTCTTTTGCCTACTTTTAAAATTTGTCCGCTTTTAATTTGCAGCTCTGTTTGTATGTCATTTATTACATTTCCGTCTAGTGAAACCGCTCCTTGTTTAATTAATCTTTTAGCTTCAGAGGCGCTAGGCGTTAGATCTGCTAATTGAATTACTTTAACGATGTTGATACTCTCTTTAGTTATTTCAAGCTCTGGCATCTCATCAGGGAGGCCTTTATTGCTAAAGACATTTTTAAAGTTTTCAGCGGCAGCGTCTGCTTCGGCAGCTGAATGATATTTGGCTACAATATATTTGGCCAGTTTTTCTTTAGCGGCTCTGGGGTGTTCGTTCTTGTCAAAAGGGAGCTCGGTAAGCAGCTCATAATAGCGGGGCATTAATTCATCTGAAATAGACATTAACTTGCCAAACATCTCTTTGGCTGGCTCTGTGATGCCAATGTGGTTGCCGAGTGATTTAGACATTTTATTAACGCCGTCAGTGCCTTCCAAAATAGGCATAATTATTAAGCACTGTTGTTCTTGCCCATAGTGTTCTTGTAATTGTCTGCCCACCAGTAGATTGAATTTTTGGTCAGTGCCGCCTAATTCAATATCGGCTTCTAAGGCTACAGAATCATAACCCTGTAGAAGAGGGTAGAGGAATTCGTGCAATGAAATAGATTGTCCGCCGGTATACCGCTTTTTAAAATCTTCACGTTCCAGCATTTGCGCTACTGTTATTTGTGACATTATTTTTATTAGTTCTTCAGGCTGGAGTTTATTGATCCATGAGGAGTTATAGACAACCTTTGTTTTGTTTTTGTCTAATATTTTAAAAACTTGATCTTGATAAGTTTTGCTGTTCTCGAGTATTTTTTCTCTGGAGAGCGGTTTTCTTGTTTCTGATTTGCCGGTTGGGTCGCCAATAGCTGCAGTAAAATCGCCAATTAAAAAAATTATTTCATGACCAAGGTCTTGTAATTGCTTTAACTTGGTTAGAACGACAGTGTGTCCTAGGTGGAGATCAGGCGCCGAAGGGTCGGCACCGAATTTTATTTTTAATGGCTTATTTTTAGCTAGTTTTTTTTTTAGTTCCTCTACGGGGAGGATCTCTAGTGTGCCTTTTTTTATCAGCTCAATGGTGTTTTGCAAAATTTACTTCACGCTCCTTTGCTTTATGTTATAATACCACCTCAAAAATTTTGCCTCAAGGAATAAAATGAGTCGTTTTGGTAAAGCATTCAGCAATATGAGCACCTCCGGTATGGGCGGTGGCGGTTCTTATTCGCAATTTTTAAAAAAGCAAAAATTCAAAGTTTTTTTTGCTAAGTTTTTGCGTTTAGGCGGTATTGGCGCCGCTATTTTTTCTGTGATCATGTTGATCATGCTGGTCCAGATCACCAATCAACTGCCTGATGTGGAAATAATTTCTTCTTACGTGCCAAATGAAACTACTAAAATATATGCCATGACCGGTGAGCTTTTGGCAGAGCTTCATCGTGAAGAGAACCGGGTTTTAGTTCCTATCTCCAGGATTTCGGATTTTGTTAAAGCAGCGGTTATCGCTTCAGAAGACAATAATTTTTATAACCATCATGGTATAGACCTCAAAGGTATTTTTCGTGCGGCGATAACTAATTTAGTTCACGGCGGCAGCGTCCAGGGCGCCAGTACTATTACCCAGCAGCTGGCTCGCAATGTTTTTTTAAATAAGAAGAAGAAGATCGTTCGTAAAGTTGCGGAAATAATTTTAGCGCTGCAGTTAGAACGCAATTATACAAAAGAAGAAATATTGGAATTCTATCTTAATCAAGTTTACTGGGGCCATAATGCTTATGGCATTGAGTCGGCGGCTAATCTCTACTTTAATAAAAAAGCAAGTGAGCTGACAATGGCTGAATCGGCTATGTTGATAGGTATTTTGCGTGGTCCGGAGCTTTATTCCCCTTTTAGTAGTCCGCAGCGTGCCCGCTGGCGCAAAGAGATCGTTTTAAAAAGGATGCTGGAGTTACAGCTGATAACGGATGATGAGTATTTTGAGGCTAAAGATACACCTATTTTTTTGGCTGATCGAAAAAAACTTAAATACAAGGCGCCTTATTTTTCCAGTTATGTTGTTAAACAACTGGAACAAATGTATGGTGAAGATGCTATTTACAGTAATGGCTTAAAGATCTATACCACGCTGGATATGAATTTCCAAAAAAAGGCGGAAGAAACAGTTGATCGTTTTATGTTAGAGGCCAATAAACCGCACTGGGTTAAAAATGAGATGGTCTCTTCTTTGAACTGTACGCAGGCTTCTATTCTTTCGGTAGAGCCCTCCACCGGTTATATTAAAGCCTGGGTTGGCGGTCGGGACTTTTTAGAGAGAGAATTTGATCATATTGTTCAAGCCAAACGACAGCCCGGTTCTTCTTTTAAACCATATACTTACTTAACTGCATTAAATATGGGCCTTTCACCGGGCACAATAATTGATGATTTGCCGGTAACGTTTAATACTATTGAAGGGCCGTATAGCCCTACTAACTATACGAAGGATTTTCGTGGCCCGATGACGTTGCGACGAGCGCTGGAGCTTTCTATTAATGTTGTTGCGGTCAAAATTAGTGATCTGATAGGACCGAGCAATATTATTGTAACGTGCCGTCAGTTGGGTATAACTTCTTATTTGGCGCCGGTTCTTTCTTTGACACTGGGAGCTAGTGAGCTCAGCATGCTAGAGCATGTCGGCGCTTATATGGTTTTTGCTAACGAGGGTGTTAAAGTGAATCCTATTTCTATTTTAAAAATAGAAGACAGGAATGGCGCTGTGCTCTATGAGCATCAGATCATTAGAAAACGAGTTTATGATGCCAATAAGATCAATTTATTGGTCAGTATGATGCGCGGTACGGTCTTGCGTGGTACAGGCCGCGGTGCCTATATTACCGGCTATGATATTGCCGGCAAAACAGGCACTACTAACGATTATCGTGATGCCTGGTTTATTGGCTTTACCCCTGAGCTTTTGACCAGCTGCTGGGTAGGTAACAGCGATAATTCTTCTATGCAGAATGTTACGGGTGGCTGGCTGCCGGCGCAAATGTGGCGAATGTTTATGGTGGATGCGCTGAAAAATTATCCTAATCGTAATTTTTCTTATCCGCGCGGTGTTGTTAGACAGAAAATCTGTGTTGAAGGAAATGCGCTGGCTGGCCCTAATTGTCCGGAAGAGAGCGTTGTAGAGGAGTATATGTGGGCAGATAAAAAATATACTAATACCTGTACAGTTCATTCGATTTTTTCCGGTTTTTCTTCCGGCGGTTTCCGCAATGACTGGGAAAAAACTTTTTATCCGGATAAGAAAAGTGTAATATTTTTATCAATGAAAAAAGAAGAAGTTTCATCTAACGTCAAAGAAGAAAAGAAAAAGACCGAAGAGACCGTTAAGCCGGTTATTGATTTTTCTAAAGGAATCTAGTTTTTCTAATAGTTTAAGTTAATATTGAAAATGTTTATGGCGTGGTGCCCAGGCGCGGAATCGAACCACGGACACGGGGATTTTCAGTCCCCTGCTCTACCGACTGAGCTACCTGGGCGTAATAAAATTTAAAAATTCCAAAAAACAATTAAATATAAAGAGCCGAAATATTACTATACATAAATCTTAGTGTCAATTAACTTAAATTACTATTTAAGTTGTTGATTGATCATATTGTAAATGCCGTTATTGAGATCTTCAACTGAATTATATTTTTTAGGATTGACTTTATCTAAAACTATAATTTCGCCGGTGTATTTAGTTTTAAATGTCGGTAATCTTTTCTGGCGCGGATATATTTGGTAGGCGCCTTTAATTACCAGCGGCAGGATCTCTTTTTGAAGCTTGAACGCCAGATAGGCGGCACCTGTCTTAAAGCCGCTGAGACGGCCATCCATTGTTCTTGTCCCTTCTGGAAAGATCAACAGCGATTTGCCCAAACGGAGGACATCGGCACCTGCTTTTAGTGTTCCCATGACATTGCCCTTTTTTTCAATAAAGATCGTTCTTAAACCGGGGAAGATAAACCGCAAAAATGAAAGCTCTTTTTTGCCGATCATAAAGATATGTTTTCTTTCAGCATAAGATAAGGAAGCTAAGATCCAGATAATGTCGAGATAAGACTGGTGATTAGCTACAATGATATTATTGTTGAGAACTAATTTATCGCGGTTAGTTATTTTTAGCTGCCAGAAGTGGTTACTGATAAATTTACCAAGCAGAATAAAGAGCTCTACTAAGGGGTTAAAGATAATAACTGTTCTGGTCTTTATTTTTCCGGCCAATAAGTCATTTTCCAATTCGCCATTGTTTTGTGGGCAGGAAAGGAGATATTCAATGATCGTTTTGATATTTGGCAGAGAAGTGAAGGCATCGCTGTTAATAGTTATTTTTAAGCTCTCCTCTATTTTAACTATCAGGTCAATGGTTTTTAAAGAGTCGAGATCAAGATCCTGGAGTGTTTGATATTCATAGAATTTATTTCTGTTCAGAAGCTTTTGTAGAGTTTCAATAATGGCCTTTTCTTTATCATTAGTGGCACTGACCTCTTTTTGCGGGATATTGTTTTTTTCTTCGCCGGTAATAAAGGACTTTTTTTCAAGTAGAGAGATAATCTCTCTGATAATGAATTTTTTGGTAGATGTCCTGGGCAGTGGTTCTAGCGAAAGAGCAAATTCACTGACGATCTTATAACTGGGCAGTTTCTGGTTCATTTCCGCTAATTCTTTTTTTATTTCGGTAAAACAGCTGGCATTAGGTGTTTCCGGCACAATGACCGCATAAACTTTCTCTGTGTCGTTTATTTTGCGGCCAAAAACAGCTATTTCTTTAATTAACGGCGAGGTTTGGTAATAAGCTTCCAGTTCTTCCGGGTAAACGTTCTTGCCGGAATCAAGAACTATGACATTCTTGGCCCGGCCGGTAATATAGAGGTTATTATCTTTATCTAAGTAGCCAAGATCGCCGGTATTGAACCAGCCTTCATTGTCAAAAACCTCAGCTGTTTTTTCGGGGTTTTTATAGTAGCCAATAAAAACTGCGTTGCCGCGCATCCAGATCTCGCCAATGCCGTCATCATTGATGTTTTTAATTGTTATTTCATTGCCCGGGACCGGTTTGCCCACGGAGCCGGGGATGACTTGATCAAGCGTTGTTAAACAGGCCGGGCCGGTGGTTTCGGTCAGACCGTAGCCTTCAATGATCTTAAACCCCATGTTGTTATAGAATTTTAAATATTGTTTTTTTAAAGAAGCGCCGCCGCTGATAAAGAACCTGATATTGCCGCCAAAAACATCGTGGACCGGTTTAAATATTTTGGCTACAACTTTTTTAAGTCCAATCGCCTTTAAAATATGACCGTTATTTAAAAAGAACATAAATAATCCGTATTTAAGCGTAGAGGTGTTTTTTACTTTACTAATAATGTTGTCCAAAAAGATCTCCCATAATTGCGGAACGCCAGGGATCACTTCTATTTTATTTTCTTTGAGGCTTTTTAAAATATCCGGTCCTTTGAGCGACGGTTGAAAAACAAAAGAACAGCCGGCTGCCATAGCACCACCCAGATTAGCCATTAAGCCGTAAACATGGTAAAGCGGTAGTAAATTTAAAAAAGCATATGTCGTTAGTTTCATGTGCTGACAGGCATCGCGTGAGGTTTTAAAAAAGTTGGCATGTGTCAGCTGGACTATCTTGGGGTCGCCGGTAGTGCCTGATGTGTATAATAGAATTGCCAGATCATTTTCGTTTAACAGTGGTTTTTGGTAGTTTTTGGCATTATCAATAGCGGTATGTTCTGTAATGTCATAAATTTTACAGTCAGCTATTTTTAGATCTTTAAATTCATCAGAAATAAAAACAGCCTTTGTGTTTACCTGGCTGATCATTGTTTTTAATGTTTCCAGCGGCAGATTGGTATCAAGATTCAAAGAGGCACAGCCGGCAATAGTGTTGGCTAAAAAGGAGATACACCAGTCTGCGGAGTTGGCCGCTAAGACGGCAATAATATCGCCTTTTTGATAACCTTCTTGTTGTAAAAAAGCGGCCCTGGCTTTAATTAAATTAAAAGCTTCCCGATAAGTTATTTTGTTGTCCCAAAAAATATTCTCAGCGTATTTTTGACACAACTCTTCCAAAAAATCATAGATATTTTGCATATGGCGCCTCCAATTATTTCAGCTGTTCTTTTATTGTTTTTTCTAAGGCCTGATTGAGTTCCTCTACTGTTTTAAATTTTGCCGGAGAGATTTTTTCAGTAAAAATAACTTCGCCGCGGGTTCTGGTAAAAAATTTCGGCAATAATGTATTGCGTGAATAAATATGATAAGCACCTTTAATGACGATCGGGACAATTTCTTTATTGAGATTTTTGGCTAAATAGGCGGCACCAGATTTGAATTCTGACAGTTCACCTGTTTTGGTGCGGGTTCCTTCCGGGAAAATAAAGAGCGATTTGCCCTGGTTCAAAATATCTGCGCCGGCCTTGAGTGCCGGGACCACGTTGCCAAAGCGCTCAACAAAGATCATGTTAATGCCAGGGAATAAATACTTGAAAAAAGACAACTCTTTTTTACCGAGCAAATAGACGTTCCTTCTCACTTTGGCCGGTAATGAACAGAGGATCCATAGAATATCGAGATTAGATTGATGATTGGCGATCAAAATATTATTCTCAATAGAATTAATATATTGCTTGTTAGTAACTTTTAAACGCCAGGCTATTTTAGCAAAAAGTTTTAATAAGAGTAGGCCTAGGTCGATAACCGGATTATAAAAAGTCCGGACCTTATTAGTTATTTCTCCTTCCAGGATCTCTTTGTCGAGGATCTTGGTCTCTTTATCTTTTTTGCGGCAGCTGCTCAAATAAGCAATAATTTCTTTAAAGTTTTTTTGTTTAATGAGGTCCGCTATTTTAATAGAGATATTAAACCGTTCTTCCAGAAAAGAGGTGAGGTCAATAGTTTTTAGAGAGTCAACATCAAGATCAGAAAGTGTCTGGTCCTCATATAATTTAGATATTTTTAACTTTTCTTTAATGGCGGCAACTATTTTTTGTGCCGGAGAACTGCTTTCTGTTATTTCGTGTCTGGTGAATTTTTTATCTTGTTGTTTGGTCTGATATTGATTTTTTTCTAATAATTTAATAACTTTACGGACCACTATTTTCTTGGTGGTCGTTCTGGGTAACGGTTCAAAAGAGACCGCGAAGTGCGTGACCACTTTATAGGAGGGGAGTCCTTTGTTTAATGTCTCTAATTCTTTTTTTATCTGGTCAAAACTATCCTCAGCCGGCTTTTCCGGTACAATTACTGCATAGACATTTTCACTGCCGTTTATTTTATAACCAAAAACGGAGATCTCTTTAATTAGCGGTGATTTTTGATAGTAAGCTTCCAGTTCTTCCGGGTAAACGTTCTTGCCGGAGGGGAGAACTATGACGTTCTTTAAGCGTCCTTTAACATAAAAATTCCCGGCGCGGTCTTGTGAGCCTAAGTCGCCAGTATTGAACCAGCCCTGTTCGTCAAAAGCTTCTTTATTGGCTTCTTCGTTTTTATAATAACCGGGCATTAAAGAGTCGCCTCTTACCCAGATCTCACCAATGCCATCAAGGCGCTTGTTCCTTATTTCTGCTTCCATGCCTGGTGTCGGAAAACCTATGGAATGCGGCTTAATGTGGAATGGCGTATTGCCAATAATTGGACCGGTGGTTTCTGTTAGACCATATCCTTCGACTACTTTTAGACCGATATTGTCGTAATACCGGAAGTATTTCTTTTTAAGCGCTGCGCCACCGCAGATGAAACAATAGAAGTCTTTGCCAAAAATATCGTAAACCGGTTTGAATATTTTGGCGGGGATAAACCCTAGCCCTATTTTTCTGAATTTGTTGGCGTGATTTAAAAAGAAGAAAAGTATTTTGTATTTAGCTTTAGATGCGGCCTTAACTTTTTCTAAAATGCCGTCCATAAAAAGTTCTAAAATTTGCGGCACTACTGTAAATACATGGATCTGGATTTCTTTGAGACTATTGATGATATCTGGCCCTTTGAGTGACGGCTGGAACATAACATTGCCGCCGCAGCCGATGGCGCAAATAAATGTCGGGATCAAACCCAGAACATGGTATAAGGGCAGGAGAGAAAGAAAATTAAAGCAACCATCTTTGGCGCTGATATGTATGGCTGCGGCAAAAGCGGTGCTATAAATATTTTTTTGAGTTAGCTGTGCTACTTTGGGGTTGCCGGTAGTGCCGGATGTAAAGATCATGGTAGATATATCGGCTGGACCAATTTTTTCTAAACCGGTTTCTTTGAAGTTTTTAGCGTCGCCTAAATTAGTGGAAAGTGAAATTTCATATTTCTTTTGCTTAAAGTTATAGTCAAAAGTTTTGGAGATAAAAATAGCACAGGCGTCGGCGTAGGTAAGCATATCGTGGTAGTTCTCTTCCTGCAGGTTAGTATCTAATGTCAGAACAATAGCGCCAATAGACGTTATGGCCATATAGGTGACAGCCCACTCGTAAGAATTTTCAGCGAGAATAGCAATGACATCACCTTTTTTGTAACCCTCTTGCTGTAAAAAAGCGGCTCTGCTTAATACCAGTTGCCAGGCTTCCGCATAAGAGAGTTTGTTGTTAAAGAGTTTTTTATCGGCGTATTTTTCGGACTGATTTTTATAAAAATTATAGAGGTTTTTTATTTCATTCATTGTTGTTTTACCGCCTTAACTGTTTGGTTGATTTTACTATATAAATAAAATGTTGTCTTGAGGGGGGATATTATTATGTGTCTTTATGTATCAAAGAAAAAATAGTATTCTATGTTTGTGATAAAAAATGATGTTGATAAAAAAACTTTAGTTAGTTTTTGTTGGCAGTTTGCTGTTGC
>CAYUXF010000063.1:0-9151 GCA_964448755.1 uncultured bacterium | reverse complement strand
AAACTTTATTATTAGAACGTGCTTCGTTAATTCATGATATCGGCAAGCTCTTTGCCAGCAGGGCAATGTTTTTGGACAATCCAACAGACTATTGGTCAATTGATGAAGAAACCGCTTCGTTGGAACTATTAAAAGAAATTGCTGATTTTGAACAGACAAAAATGGATCATACAAACAATGGAGATATTATTCTGGAATTATTTAAATTGCCGGGAAATTTAAGAGATTATTTAGATATTTACAAAAACTTTCAGCAGTTTGCTCTTTTGCATCATGAAGATAATGTCGGGGAGGGAATGTTTGGTTTTAAAGGAGAAGATATTCCATATGAAATCCAAATCCTGATAGTTATTGACAGATTTAATGCTATGTATGAAAAACGTGTTTATCGTGAAGATATGCCACATAGAAAAATTAGAGATATTTTAGAGAAAGATATAAGTAAGAAGGCAAATAAAATAGATTCAAGATTGCAGAATCTTGTTAATGATCTACTTTTCTTATTGGACTGACAATTTCAAGTATTAAATCAAAGCCGGTTCCTTTACCTTTGCCTAAACTGCGCTGAATATCCTGTGGATATTCAGAATGTTTATAAACATCGTTCATTTCAGTAGCAAGTAATATATGTTTTTGTTTTTCATCAGGGTTTTGATATAAGTTTTCGTCAATAATTTTTTTTCCGGTTGCAATAAATAAAAATTTATTTACTACATCATTATCATTTGTAAAATTACGTAATTGTTTTATCATTTCTACAATTTTAGCTATATTTTTTGTTTTTTCTATAAAATTCTCATATATTTCTAATGCAATTAAGTGTTTATGGTGTGTATCGCTAATAGTCGAGTCTTTTGCTAAAAGTGCAAGATTTTCTGCAAAACTAATTTCAGAATTCATTGCAAAACTATCTTTGCCATAAGTGATAGTTTCAATCTGGGCTGCTAATGTTTTAATATTTAAATTGTAACCCATAGCCTGAACTCCGATATTTGTCTTTTTAAATTTAAGCTTACTTAAATCTATAGCAAAATCTAATAATTTCCCAAACACTATTATACTCCTATTGGTAATACAGATACAACTTGTGATTTACTGTTTTTGCCAAATCTATAAATTAGTAGCTTTTTATCGTGGTTTTTGTTTATTTATTGCAAAAAAATATGTGTTGAGTATTAAGTATAAATTTTATTATTTTTCGCTGATAAATTTCAGCCACACTTCGCGCTGCCGCGGACCGTCGAATTCCATAAAATAAATTCCCTGCCAGGTGCCGAGTTTTAGACTGGTGTTTTCTACAATAAATGTCTGCGAAAAACCGACCAGAGACCCTTTGATGTGTGCGTCAGAATTTCCCTCCAGATGAGAAAAACCGCTCTCCTGCGGGATCAATTTCTTTAAAAAACCGTTCATGTCTTTTTTGACAGCGGGGTCGGCGTTCTCGTTGACCGAAATTGCCGCGGTGGTGTGCGGTGAGTAGAGCGTAAGAATACCGCTTTGCCAGTTTTGTTCTTTAATTGTTTTCTGTATTTGCGCGGTGATATCTATTATCTGCGTTCTGGTATTGCTAGTAATAGTGATAGTTTTCATAGCGTGATTACCTTTTTGTTTAGGCTTTCAAAATCGAACAGCTCGCGGTCGAGGAGATGTGTTTTGATGACATGCGACATTGCCTTGAACATATTGCTCCGGATATCCGGTATTTCAATGCTGAGTTCTTTGATCAGGTTTTTCATTTTTATTCTTTGCTGTGAGGTATTGTGCTTACCGCAGGCGCAGCTGATCAGTGGAAAGTCGGTCTGTTTGATGTGTTCAGTTATTAGATTTTCTGGAACATAGCAGAGCGGTCTAATGACCAGATGCTCGAGATCGTCGGTTTGCATAATTGGCGCCATGGCCTTGAGTTGGCCGCTGAAAAATAAATTTAACAAAACTGTTTCGCAGAGATCGTCCAGATGGTGTCCGAGTGCTATTTTGGTTATTTTTAATTTTTTAGCGGTACTGTAAATAGAACCGCGCCGAAGGCGGGCACAAAAAGAACAAAAAGAAGTTCCCGGCCGTTTATTTTCAATAATGATCTCCTGAATAGTTGTTTTTATTTGCTGTAATTTAATATTGTTTTTTTGGCAGTACTCTTTTATGCGATCGGCTTGATAATTTTTAAAGCCGGGATCAATATTAAGTGCGGTTAACTTGAATTTGACTGGTGCTTTTTTTTGCAGAATTTGTAAAACCTGTAATAGTGTCCAGGAGTCTTTGCCGCCGGAAAGACAGACTAAAATATGATCATTATTGTCGATCATATTAAAATCGCCGATGGCCTGTCCGGCCAGTTTGATAATTTTTTTTAAATATTTGCTGTCGTTGATCATTTTAACTCGCTGATCTCTATTTTTTCTTTAACAACTAAACGGCCGTAATAATTTTCGGCGCGATAACTATAAGTGTTTTCGGCCGGATAATAAAGTGCTACGTGTGAAGAGGGTAAAACGCCGCCGGTTAAATTCCAGGTGGGGTCAATGGGCAGCCATTTATCGCCAATATTTACAATTACCCAGCTGTGGTTTTCCCAGGTCGCTTGGCCGGCGGGGTCTGTAGAAGAATAGGCCAAGCCTGAAACTTCTGCGGCCGGTATTTTGGCTGCCCGGCAGAGCTGAAGATATAATTTTGAATAATCCTGACAAACACCTCTTCTGCGTTCTAGAATTTGTAAAACAGATTGTTCTTTGCCGGCAAAGCCTTTATCATAAGTGATATAGCTATTGACCCATTCGGCCAGTTTAATATGCGGCGGCAATTCTTCGGCACTTTTTCTGTCTAGAATTTTACTGGCGAGATTTTTTAAAAACAGATCAACTTCGGGATCAACAGCTAATAGCTCTTCTTGGGGCGGCTGATAGTTCTCTTCGCCGGGTCTTTTTCTTAAGATCGTTTTGGTCTTTAGTTCAATTGTGCCACTGTCTTGGAAAATATAAGCATGGTTATTCTGCTCTTCGCTGGTTTTTTGCGGGGTTTGGCTGCTTTCAATAAGATAACTCTGTAGCGTGCTGTCGCCGGTTTGTCCTATTTTAGGAAAATAAAAATTAAAGTCTTTTTTACTGTTGCTGCCGTTTAGCGTATAGGTTTTTTCTATCTGCCAGGTGGTCTGGCGCGGTGTGTAAATAAATAATTCTTGCAGGCCGTTAACTGGTATTTTGCCGTTAAAGAAAAAAATATTTTTAGATTGTTTGAAATTGGGATGTCTCGAACAAGGAATATAGTCAGCGGCTAAAATTACTTTTAAATTGAGCGGTGTTTCAGAAAGCCAGTAGGGGATAACGACATACTGCTGAACATAAAAAGCGTTTTCGGATTGGTTTTTTTCCTGGTATTCAATGCTCAGTGTGCAACGCTCTTTGTCAAAGAGCTGACCGAGCTCTATTTTAAGTTCATTGTTAATAAATTCGTATTTTGCCGGCTGGCCATTCAGGTGGACCTGGTTAATTTTTATTTTGGCATTGTAATTAAAAATATAACTCCAGCTATTATGGTATTGTCTTTCCGCTAATTCCGCACGCAAAATAACGTTTATTTTGTTTTTTTGCTCGCTGGCAGTTAATTCCGTTGTTTGTTCCCATTGGTCATAATAGAGTTCGGCCGGCAATAAACTAAAAGCCATGAGAAATATTATAGAAATTAGTTTTTTCATGTGGCTGTTATTTTAACAGATAAGCCAAGTAGCTGATAGGCGGCAGCTGCTTAAATAATAGCAATTCTTAAGTCACTACTGTTTAATAAAATAATTGGCAGTTTATTATGACCCCATCCCCTAGCCCCTTCCCCGCAAATGCGGAGAAGGGGAACATAAAATAACAATATTTTATTCTGAGCGTGAGCTCTCTCCGCGAAAGCGCGGGGAGAGCGGCAAAAGCCAGAGGGGTTAAAATGGATTATTTTTAGTTGGACAGCAGTGTTTTTAAGACCTATTTTTTTAGGTATAATACAGAGAGTGTTTAAAAAGACTTTATATTTTTTCTTTTTTCTGTTCTTGCTCTGGCTGGCGGTCAATTATTTTTTCTATTTTTTTGGATTTTATTCCTCTTCGCTGGCAATTGTTTCCGGCGGTTATGATAATACAAATTTTTTTGTGCCGGAAGAGATTAAATTTTATGATAACGGTAAGTTGATCGGCTCGCTTTATTATGACCGCGATAATGAAAAAGTTATCAAGACAGGTATCCTGCCGCAAAAGCCGGTCAATGTTTATTATGAATACCGGCCGTTCAATCGTTTTTTGTATGATCAGGTGACATTTAATTATACGGAAATTGAAAAACAAAAAGAATTTTTCCTTATTTTGGAGCGAGAATATTCCCGACGGAATTACTTAGCTAAACAAGAGGCGGTCCAGAATAAAGGTGAGCTCAAAATAGATGGCGATCAAATTATTATAGCTAAAGAACTTTTTCTTGAACCATCCGCTGCAGCCGGTAAAAAGGAGTCTGTTTCTCGGACAGAACAAGATTTTAGAAATGTTCGAGTGGTTTCCCTGGGACAGGAAACGGAAAATACCAGACTTCAGGAGAGCAGTCCGGTAGAAAGAAGTTCCGGGCGTATTATTAGGTCCGGTTATACGGAAGAAACTAAACGTCTAGGTGTTTCAGTACCGCAGCGTCCTGTTGACAGAGTACTTAATGATAATGGCACTGATCAGCAAAAAAACGAAAATCTAGAACGAAGTGTTTATCGCCGCTATCACGATAACGGCAATCTTTATTTAGAAGCGGAAATGTCAGGTAATTTGCCGGACGGTTTTACTAAAATTTATTACGAGAATGGTAATATAAAAGCGCTGATAATTTTTAAAGAGGGTAAAAAGGATGGTGTTTGTAAAACTTATTATCCTTCAGGAAATATTGAAAATGAAATAGAGTGCCGTAACGATATTATTGTCCATAAAAAAACTTATGATGAGACCGGCCGGGTTATCCTTTCCTGGTAATTTAAGCCCGCGGATGGTGTTCGTTAAAAACTTTTTTTATTCTCTCGCGTGTGATGTGCGTGTATATCTGGGTGGTGGAGAGCGAAGAGTGCCCGAGTAGTTCTTGCACTGTGCGTAGATCAGCGCCGCCTTCCAAGAGATGTGTGGCAAAAGAGTGTCTAATGGTGTGCGGCGAAACTGTTTTATTGAGCCCTGAAAGCAAAAGATATTTTTGCAGATTTCTTTCAATTGAGCGCTGGGAAATACGTGAGCCTAACTTGTTTAAAAAAACTGCCTCACTTTTTTTGCCGTTTAATAACTGCGCCCGGTAGTTGTGTAGATAATTTGCCAGTGCTTTTTTGGCCTGACCGCCAATTAAGACGATCCGTTCCTTTTCTCCTTTGCCATAGATATTGAGTTCTTCAAGCTCGCTGTCCAGATCACGAAGATCTAAAGAGACCAGTTCTGTTAGCCTGATACCGGAGGCGTAGAGCAGTTCGTAAATGGCACGGTCGCGCTCGCGCAGCGGCTCATTTTCATTTTTATCAACTGCCGCTAAAAATTGATCTATTTCTGCTACAGTTAAGAAACCCGGAATATTGCGCTCTAGTTTAGGGCTGGAGATTCTCTCCCAGGGATTTGTTTTTAAGAGCTGATTTTTTTCTAAGAAAGACCAAAAGCTTTTATTGGCTGCTATTTTACGGGCGGCGGTTTTTTTAGAATAACCGCTTTGGGCCAGAAAGGTCAGGTATTCGCGAATATCGTTCGTGGTCAGGTTGCCGATTAATTCGGCCGGCGACTGGTCGTATTTAACGGTAAAGTAAAAAAGAAATTTCAAAATATCGCGCTGATAATTAGAAATAGTGTGTCCGGAGTAATTTTTATTTTTTTTAAGATAAGACAGATAGCTGTCTAATATCTGCATGTTAAATTTCTACAGCAGTTTCTATGGTCTTGGGTTCAGGTATCTGGTCGCGGAGTACCGGTTCTCCCAACTCATATTTCTCGCGCAGCGCGTCTGTCAGCTCCAGATCTTGATCTTTTTCAATGACGTATTTATAGGGTTCTTTGTCGCGCAGATCGATATGGATATATTTTTCATTGAAATTAATGCCGAGTCCGGTGATCTCCGGGAATCTTTCTAAATAACGAAAAACTTTAATGAATTCTTCTTTACTTTCTGTAGTAATGTGGAGAGCTTTGCCAAGCTTGTGGTAATTTTTTTTGATAGTTTCTTCTTTATTGGTAGTGTAGTCACACTGATAGCCTTTAACAACAATGAGCTTAGTGTTTAGGGTGGCGATAACATCCTCTAAAATACCTATTAAGGTCAAAGACATTCTGAATTCTTTTTGACACTCGCCGCAGTTGCAGACAAAATCTTCTTTGCTGAAATGTTCTGAAATATTTCCCATGCTGCTAGATAACTCCTTTGTAAATTAGATAAATTTAAGAATATACTGAATGTTACAACATTTTAAAATAAATTTCAGTAGTTAAATTAAAAAGAACGCAGGGCGGTGGCCATTTTAAAGAGCGGCAGCATAATAGCGGCGGCAATAAAGGCAACCAGGCTGGAAATGATCATTAAAGAGAAAGGTTCAATTAATGATAAGTATTTTTTTATTTGGGCGTCAGCTTCCTGCTCATAATAAACGGCGATATCTAATAATAATTTATCTAGTTCGCCGCTTTCCTCGCCGACAGCGATCATCTGCGCCATTAAGGGTGGAAAATTTTTGGCTTTAGTGAAAGGTTCTGCCAAGCCCTGACCGCCGCGCAGGCTTTTGATAACGGTCTGGAGATCTTTTAACAGTAAAAAATTATGGAGTGCCGGCATGCTCAGTTCTAAGCTATTTAATAAGTTTACGCCGCTGCTGTGCAGTGTGCCAAAAGAACGGCAAAAACGGGCAATATAGATATTTTTACTGATCTCGCCAAAAAGCGGCAGCCGTAATTTAAAAGAATCGGCAGTTTTAATGAACCACTTCCTTTTTCTAAAAATTAAATAGAAACCTATTAAGGCTGCTATAGTTAGTAAAAATGGCAGACCAAAGCTTTTAAAAAAAAGATGGATATTGAAAATTATCTTGGTGGGCAGCGGCAGCTGGATCTCGGCGCTAGTAAAAATATCTATGAATTTTGGTAAAACAAAGAGCATTAAGAGCAGGACAACTAGAGCGCTGGAGGTCAATAAAATAGTAGGATAGGTTAAGGCATTGCTGATCTTTTGTTTGTTCTCGCGCAGAATATCTAAATATTGTTTAACACGCCCGAGGGCAGTTTCCAGTTCGCCGTTATTCTCGCCAATGCTGATCATATTTAAATAGAATGGTGAAAAACTTTCCGGGAATTTTGTCAGAGAATCAGATAAGGCTTCACCTTCTGCCAGATCTGCCATGATACTTTTTAAAACCCGTTTGTATTTTAAATTAGTGGCCTGGCTGTCAATGATCTGGAGTGCTTTATAGAGCGGGATGCCGGAAGAGAGTAGAGCCTGTAGTTGGCGGGTAAAGTTAATAACGGTCGCTTCGGTTAAGACTAAAGTGCTCATCGCAGGATCCTGTAGGCTTCCTCAACGGTTGTAATGTGCTGACGGATCTTGTCTACCGCATCTTCTTTAAAAGAAATTAAATTGCCGGCCGGTGTCTCGCGCCGAATATTTTCTGTTGTGAAATTACTGCTTCTAATTAACGAGTTAATATTTTCGTCCGGTATTAATAGTTCAAAGAGCGCAGCCCTTCCGCTGTAGCCTTTGCCGCGGCATTTGTCGCAGCCGGCGCCTTTGTAAAAGGTATGCTCTTCCGCTGTGAGGTTGAGCCACTCCAACATTTTTTTATCCGGCTGATAAGCGGTCAAACAATATGGACAGCTTTTTCTGGCCAGCCGCTGGGCCAGAATGCCGTTGAGAATAGATGAAGAGAGTAGATATTTTTCTATTCCCATATCATGCAGTCTGGTAATGGTCGAAGGGGCATCGTTAGTGTGCAGTGTGCTCAAGACCAGATGGCCGGTCAGCGCCGCCTGAAAGGCGATTTCGGCTGTCTCTTTATCGCGAATTTCGCCAACTAGAATTATATCGGGGTCCTGACGCAGAAAGGAGCGCAAGCCTCTGGCAAAAGTAAGCCCGGACTTGAGATTGACCTGCGCCTGATTGATCATCTCCAACCGGTATTCTACCGGATCTTCAATGGTCATGATATTTTTTTCAATGCTTTTGATATGTTCTAAGACAGCGTAGAGCGTTGTCGTTTTGCCGGAGCCGGTCGGGCCGGTAACTAAAATAAAACCGTTCTTCTGGTCAATGAGCGGCTTAAAAAGCTGGAGCATTTTATTAGAAAAACCCAGCGCGTCCAGTTCAAAAAGATAAGACTCTTTGTCTAAGAGACGCAGGGCGATCTTTTCGCCGTCAATTGTTGGGAAGCTTGAGACGCGGATATCAATTACTTTGTTGTCGATCTTGACCTGGAAACTGCCGTCTAAAGGGAGCCGTTTTTCCGCAATGTCCATTTTGCCTAAAATTTTAATGGTAGAGATGACCGAATTCGCCAGCTGGCGAGGGAAAGAGAGGAATTTATAAAGGACACCGTCAACGCGGAATTTGCATTGTAGTTCATGGCCGCTCTGCTCAAAGTGGATATCGGAGGCTTTTTCTCTGATGGCGTGTGAAATGATCAAATGGAGCATTTTATTGATCGGCCCAGATTTAGCGGAGGTATTGAAGACCTCGTTCTCGCTGGTAATGGTGACCGGCAAAACATCGCTGTGTTCTAAATCTTTGACAATGTTTTTAACGGAATCGGTAATGCCGTATTCTTTGTCAATTAATTCTGCTATTTCAGAATAGGCGCCAAGGAGCGGGTTGATCTGACAGTTGCTGATCCGCTCTAAAATATCGAGCGCCTGGTAGTCGAGCGGATCGACCATGGCGACAGTCAACAATGTTCCGGTTTTTTTGAGCGGAAAGCAAAAATAACGGCGGAGAATATCGGGCTCAATTGTGGTTAAGAGTGGTTCATCGATGCTGATATTTTTTAAAGAAACTTTTTTAATGCCGGTAAAAGGCTGGTAAAAATTTAAAAAATCTTCTTCTTTAAGACTCTCTGTATAGAGAAGTTTGTAAACAATGGAGCTGTTGCCGAGTGTGCTGCCGGTGATCTTTTTTAATTTTTCTTCAGAAATTAAACCGGC
>CAYUXF010000062.1:0-9176 GCA_964448755.1 uncultured bacterium | reverse complement strand
TATTGTTATAATCACACTGTGAAAAAGGCGTTTAGTTATATTCAACTTTTAACAGTTCTCTCGCTCTTTTTGCTTTTTTTTACACTGACCGGCCCGCCTTTTTTCAAAATACTCCGCCAAACCAGCCAGAAAACAGCACAAATAAATATCGCCCGGCAAGTTAACCGCGCGCTAGACACTGTTCAGCAAGACGTTTTGACAGCGGAAAAACTTACCATTAAGAACAATGAGCTCCACTATACCGCCGACAATATTGACTATATTTACCTCTGTAACAATAACCGCCTGGCCAGAAAAAAGCTTAGCTACAGCTACTTAACACCTAAAGAAATTAATATTACCGGTTTCAGCTGTCAGCCGGCGGCAAGCGGCGGCTATTACTTTGAGTTACTGGCCAATAAAAAATTCTATCGGAGAAAAATAACTTGTCTCAATTAAAAAAAGGTTTCTCTTATCTTTATTTTCTTTTACTCGTTGTGGTCACCGCCGCGCTAATAGGCAGTTTCTCCCGGGTCTTGATCAGCGAGCAAAAAAATATTGACGCTGACTTTAAAAAATTACAGGCCCATTACTACGCCCGCAGTGCTATAAAGTATTATCAGCAAAATCCCGGTCTGCCCGACAACCAGGAGATGGCCAAATTAAATATTAGTGCCCTCAGCGCCTTGCCGGGAGTGACAAAAAAAATGAAGTACGGCGGTTTTAAAATTATTAAAAATAACGATACAATCTTCTTTTTAGGATATACTGGCAGTTCGCCGGAAAATAGGACCGCCGCCGACATTTTACTTTTAAAAGAGGGACAATATAAAAAATGGCAACCATGAGAAAGATCTTTTTTTTAATTTTAATTACTGTTTCTGTTTTTCTGCCCGCCAGTGAATTTGTGCCGAACACAATTATTATTCAACTAAAAGAAGATGCCTCTTTTTCTCTCTCCAGCAAAAGCAACAGTGAGCCGCAATTGCCGGACTCCATTAAAAACCTTAACGCCGCCTACAAAGTAAAAGATGTAGAGTTTTTAGGCAATACCGAGAAAGTCAGTCAGCGGGCATTAAAGCTAAGCGGCACTAAAACTTATTTAGAGGCCCGCGCCTACGCCGAAAAAATAACCGACCTGGAAGAAAAGAACGGTCTCAACCGTTTTTTTAAACTAACTTTTACAGAAGATGTCGATATCCCTTTTCTGCTGGTCCAATACCAGAACGATCCATCTATTGCCATAGCTGAACCTAATTATATCTACAGCATAGCGGCGACCACACCCAACGACACTTATTTCAATAATCAAAATACGTCCCTGCCGCAAATTAGTGCCACAGCCGGCTGGGACATTACGACCGGCAGCAGCAGTGTAATAGTTGCCGTTCTTGATACCGGTATCGACTATACACACGAAGATCTCGCGGACAACATGTGGACACATGCAGATTACCCCCTCCACGGCACTGACACAGTCAACAAAGACAATGACCCCATGGACGATCATGGACACGGCACCATGGTTGCCGGCTGTATTGGCGCCAAAGGGAATAACAGCAAGGGGATAGCTGGTGTTGCCTGGAACGTTCAATTAATGGCCGTCAAGGTTCTAGACCATACAGGATCAGGAAATGCAGTAACAGTATCAGACGGAATCAAATACGCCATGGAAAAAGGAGCAAAAATTATAAACATGAGTTTGGGCAGTTCAAAACCAAGTTTTTTAATAGAAACAGCCTGCAAAACAGCTTACGATGCTGGTTGTCTCTTGGTGGCCGCCAGCGGCAACGACGGCAAAGACACTGTAGATTACCCCGCCGCCCACACATATGTTATAGCTGTCGGCGCGACCAACCCCGATAACACCAGAGCATATTTTTCTAATTACGAATATGGCGTTTTGGAATTATCTGCCCCTGGCTTCAATATTTACTCTACTAAAATAGCCAATTCTTATGACTCATCTAATGGCACAAGCTTCTCTTCTCCAATAGTAGCGGGGACTGCCGCCTTATTAAAGGCCAACAACAGTTCATTGACCAACGTCCAGCTGCGGACAATTTTAAGAAATACCGCCGTTGATATTGGCTCCCCTGGCTACGATGCCGCTACCGGCTACGGCTTGGTCAATATTTACAATGGACTGACCGGCAATATACCCAACCCGCAAGCCTTTAAAAACAATACTATTTACGATGTCTATAATTTTCCCAATCCGGTAAAAAGTAATGAAACCAAGTTCAGCTTTAAATCAGAGGAGCGGATAGACCGTATTGAAATTTATATCTATGATCTCAAAGGGCGAGAGAAAGTCCGGATTGAGGCAGATTTTAGCGATCCGCTGCCCGGGACGTATACCACCGGCACCTGGGACTGCCGCGATAGCAATGGCAATAAATTACCAAACGGCACTTATCTTTATGTCATAAAATCCGATTCATTTAAAACACCGGTCAAAGGCAAACTGACACTTTTAAATTAGAGTGCAGCGGCACAACGTTGGCAAATTTTATCGGCCGTTAATTCCTTAAAAAACTTCCAGCAACGGATACATTTCTCGCCGGTCGCTTTACCTGCCTCAATTTTGAAGTCACCGGCCAGTAATTCCGCCTGCGAAACTATTAAAAACGACTCTAACTCGGCAGCATTAACTTCTTCAAGCTGCTCGGCCGGCAGTGTCAATTTCACAAAAGCTTCGGTAGAGGCGGCGATCTCTTTTTGCGCCCGCTTCTCTTCCAGGACTTTATAGACATCTTCGCGCAATTTTAAGAACCGCTCGTATTTTTCTTCCAGCTCTTTATCTATCAGCTTTTCATCAACTACCGGAAAATCGGCCAAAAGGACAAACTCCTGCTGTTCGGCGGGAACAACCTCTTTAATAAATTTATAAATATCCTCGCAAGTAAATGAGAGGATCGGAGTCATTAATTTAACCATAGTAATTAAGACCATCGCCAGTGCTTCCTGACAAGAACGGCGCTCAGGCGAGTCTTTTTTATTACAATAAAGATTGTCCTTGTTGATATCTAAATAAAGTGAAGAAAGCGTATTGACGCAAAAATCGTGAATTGTATGAAAAATACGATGCAACTCATACTCTTCATAAGCCAAGGTTACTTCCTTGACCAGTTCTTGTAATTTAGAAACCAACCAGCGGTCAAAAGGGAGCAAGTCAGCGCCCGGCCGATAATCATAAAGATTAGAAAGCATAAAACGCCAGGTGTTTCTGATCTTAGAAAAAGCGTCCTGAACTTGCTTTAAAATAGCGGGCGAGACCGCCAGATCATTTTTAAAATCGGTCGAGGCGACCCATAAGCGCAGAATGTCGGCACCGTATTGTTCTACCGTCTTATTGGCATCCACAACATTGCCGAGCGATTTAGACATTTTGCGCCCTTTATCATCAATAGTAAACCCATGTGTCAGCACAGCTTTAAAAGGCGCCGCGCCGTTCTCGCCAACAGAGAGCAACAGCGAAGACTGGAACCAGCCGCGATGCTGATCTGACCCTTCCAGGTAAAGATCGGCCGGCCAACTTAAATTAGCCCGTTTTTTTAAAACAGACCGCTGCGACGCTCCAGACTCCAGCCAGACGTCCATAATATCGGTCTCTTTGCCGAATTCTTTGCCGCCGCAAGAACACTTGAGGTCGGGCGGTAAAATTTCGGCCGGTTCTTTTTTGAACCAGGCATTGGTCCCCTCTTTTTTAATGAGTTCTATTACCGCATCAAAAAAAGGCGCGGCTAGCTGATGAGTTTTACATTTCTGGCAATAAAAGACCGGAATCGGCACACCCCAAAGCCGTTGACGGGAAATACACCAGTCGGGCCGGCCAGAAACCATGGCAAAAATTCGATTCTCGCCCCAGGAAGGATACCAGCGGGTTTTTTTAATTTCTTCGAGCGCCTTAGCGCGAATAGCGCCTTTAGCGCCTTCTTTGTCGACAGAAATAAACCACTGCGGCGTCGCCCTAAAGATAACCGGCGACTTACAGCGCCAGCAATGCGGATAAGAATGTTTTAAAAATTCTAATTTTAATAGTGTGCCCAATTCTTCCATATGCTTAACTATTTCTTTATTGGCATCTTCTATTTTTAAACCGGCGAACTTGCCAGCTTCTTCGGTTAAAACGCCATGCTCATCAACCGGCATTAAGACCGGCAGATCATACTCGCGCCCGACCACATGGTCATCCTGACCATGCCCCGGCGCAATATGAACACAGCCAGTACCATCCTCGGCAGTAACATAGTCGGCACAAACCACCGGCGATTCTCTATCAATGAAGGGATGGCGGCAGACGACACCCTCTAGATCACTGCCGGTCAAGGTACCAACAACATCGTATTCCAGTTCTAGCTTAGCCATTACTTTGTCCGCCAAAGAAGATGCCAGGACATAAATAATGCCCTTGCTCCGCTCTTTAACTACCGAATATTCCATCTTAGGATTGACCGCGACCGCAACGTTAGCCGGCAGTGTCCATGGTGTAGTGGTCCAAACCAGAAGACTGGCTTCCTGCCAATCCGGGAAAATCTTTTCCAAACCGGCGCGATCGATCTGCGAATAGATCTTTTTGACTTTCTGAATACCATCTATTTTAAACTTCATATAAATAGAAGCAGAGCGGTGATCGGCATATTCTATTTCCGCTTCAGCCAGCGCCGTGCGGCAATTAGAACACCAGTGGATCGGCTTGCTTCCCTTATAAACATAGCCATTAACCGCCAGCTCTTTAAAAACCTCTATAACACCAGCTTCGTATTCCGGGTCAAGTGTCAAATAAGGCGTATCCCACTCACCTAAAATAGCCAGCCGCTTGAACTGCTCTTTTTGTCTGGCGACATAATTAACGGCAAATTCCTTGCATTGCTCACGAAACTCGTATTTTTCAGGGATCGGTTTTTTCTCTTCTTTGAGCTTTTTCAAGAGCTGCGTCTCAATTGGCAAACCATGACAATCCCAGCCCGGAACAAAAGGAGCTTCATGGCCGATCATGGCTTTATATTTAATAATAATATCTTTCAGCGTTTTATTAAGCGCATGCCCAAGATGAATATCGCCGTTGGGATAAGGGGGGCCGTCATGCAAAAGAAATTTAGTCTTCCCTGCATTTTTTTTCAATAACTTTTCGTAAAGTTTTTGCTCAGTAAAATCAGCCAGCAGCTGCGGCTCACGCAAAGCCAAGCCGGCGCGAATAGGGAATTCTGTTTTTGGTAAATTCAAACTCTCTTTAAAGTTCTTTTCTTCTGTCATGAACAAGCACACTCCTGCCAATAAAAGTCTTTATCGGGATTTTAACGAAAAAGCGCCCTGTTGTCATTAAAAGAAGCGGCTTAAAAGTTCTTCCAGCTCGTTAACCTCTTTAATGACATTAATTTGCCGACGCAACTCGGCGGCACCAGGGAACCCATTAATATAACGATGCGCAAACTTACGCATCTCGCAAAGGACTTTAACCGGAGCTACCTCCGGATAAAAAGCGAGATACCGCTTAGTGTGCGCAAGATACATTCTTATTTTTTCCGCCGACGTAATTGAGAGCTCCTGCTGGGCAAGAATAGAATCTAGCAGCCAGGGGTTGCCCATTAGGCCGCGGCCGAGCATAATGCCGTCACAGCCGGTCTCTGACAGTACCGTATTAGCGTCCTTGAGCGAATGAATATCGCCATTGCCAATGACCGGTATCTGCAAGGCATTTTTTAAAACTGTTATTTTTGACCAATCGGCCCGGCCTAAAAAAAACTGCGCTCTGGTCCGGGGATGAAGAATTACCGCAGCAGCACCTTCTTCCTGACAGATCTTTCCAAGCTCTAAAAAATTACTACTCTCAGCTGCCCAGCCCAACCGAAACTTTACAGTTACCGGCAAACTGGTTGCAGAAATTACCGCCCGGATAATTTCTTTGGCCAACGGCAAATCTTTCATTAGCGCAGACCCTGAACCAGAAGAGACAACTTTTTTAACCGGACAGCCCATATTAATATCTATAATATCCGCCGGAACTTCTGCCGTAACAATTTTAGCCGCCGCGCTAAACTCCTCCGGTTTATTGCCAAACAACTGGACCGCCAGCGGCCGTTCTTGTTCTGTAGTCCGCAGCATTTTAAACGTTTTTTTGTCGCGCCGATAGAGCGCAGCCGCAGAGATCATCTCCGAATAAACCAGTCCGGCGCCATGCTCAAGCATTAACTGCCGAAAAACATTTTCACTGATCCCCGCCAGCGGTGCGGTCAAAAGATTGTTCTTTAGTTTTAAGTTTCCTATCCTAAGCGGTTTTATTAGCTCCATTAAATTATCTTAAACCAAAAAAAAACTTTTTGGAAACCTTTTAACAATGATATAATCACTTCTATGAAAAAAGTTTTTATTCCCGTTTCACTAATATTCTCAATAATGTTCACCTTCTGTTTGGCAGGAGCAGCACCAGTAACAAAGAACCAACCACTCAACCCCTTGTCCACTGTAACATCTAACAGAGATTACGCCGCTATTGTTAATGGTGAAAAGATCACCCTGGAAGAATTCAATACTTCGTTAAAGAATGCTCAACAAACCTTGCTGCTCAGGGACCATATTGATTTTGAGACAGAAGAAGGTCAGTTTATTTTAGCTACGACAAAAAAATCGATCATTGATGACATGATCAATAACCGGCTGATCAACCAGCAGGCCAAGAAAATGAATATCACGGTCAGCGAAGAAGATATCAAAGAACGGATCGCCAACATTAAAAAAGGGTTTCCCTCTCAACAGGCTTTTATAGAAACACTGGCAGAGGAAGGAATTAGCGAAGATGATCTGCGCCAGGGCATGAAAGAACAAACAGTGATCCAAAAGATCAAAAGAGAGCTCACACAAAAGATCATTGTCTCAGACAAAGAAATTGACCGTTTTATTAAACATAATAGCGAGTTTTCCTCCAGCAAAAAACAATATCATCTGGCGCAAATAATTACCGCCACTGAAGAAGAGGCCAAACAGATTTTAAAAAAACTAGGAGCCGGCGAACCTTTTGAGAAACTAGCGGCCACATACTCTATTGATATCGATTCGCGCGATTCAGGTGGCAATATCGGCTTTATTGAAGAAGGCATCTTAGAAGAAGCGGCAGATACAGCTATCAAAACATTAACTGCGGGCAAAGTCAGCGCCATTATCTTGACCAACGACGGCTATGTTATCTACAAATGCCTCGGTATCATTGACCCGCAAACTGATGACACCAACCAAAAGAAAGAAGATGCCATTAAGTTCTTAAAAGCTAAAAAAGAAAATGAACTCTTTGAAAAATGGTTCAAAAAGATCCGGCGCGAAGCGGATATTGAACTAAACAACGACATTATCCCCGTCTTGCCGGAAAATCCACGCGAAGAAAATCACAATATTCCAGGAAGCACTTTAAGTAATGCCCGAGTTTAATGACCTGCTTTTCACAGTAAAAAAATTACGGGCCCCTGACGGCTGTCCCTGGGACAAAGAACAAACACATCAAACACTAAAACCCTATGTAATTGAAGAAGCTTACGAAGTAATTGAAGCCATTGACAGTAAAGACCCGCAGATCCTTAAAGACGAGCTCGGCGATCTTTTACTGCAGGTAGTTCTCCACGCCGAAATTGCCGACGAAAAAAAAGAATTTAATTTTTTTGATGTCGCCGATAATATTAATCAAAAACTCATCCGCCGGCACCCGCACGTTTTTGCCGAGACCAAAGTCAGCGGCATAAACGAGGTCTGGCAAAACTGGGAACAAATAAAAAAAACAGAAAAAAAAGAGACTGCCGAAAGCAGCCAGAGTGTTTTAGCCTCTATCCCTCTGAGCTTACCGGCACTATACCGTGCAGCCAAACTGCAAAAAAAAGCGGCCCGCCTTGGTTTTGACTGGCCAGACAATAAAGGTGTCTTAGAAAAGATCCGCGAAGAACTGGCAGAATTTGAAAAAGAAGAAAACACAAAAGAAAATATCATTGAAGAGTTCGGCGATATTCTGTTTTCGCTCGTCAATCTCTCTCGCAAACTCGATTTTGATGCTGAAGACGCGCTAAGACTGGCCAATAAAAAATTTGCCGATCGCTTTTATTATATTGAGAAAAAGATCGCTGAAAGCGGAAAAAATTTTAAAGATTTTACATTACAAGAACTTGATAATTTTTGGAACGAAGCCAAAACACAGGTTTGAAGATTTAATAAAAAGCTGTTAGTATCCCCTACGTATCAATTTGGGGGAAGTGATATCTTAGCTATGTTTTGTTCAAAAAAAACAATTTCAATTCAACAAACAACTCTTTCTGCCGAAGTTTGGCTGCATATCGACGTCAACGGCACTATTTTAGAGCACTCCGCCAATTTGACTAAAAGTGTTTTTTTAAAATTGACCGGACTGACCACGACCAACTTCCAAAATAAAAATATCTTTTTTTATCTGGTATCTTTTCTATACTCGAAAGCATATAAATAACAGTAATCAACTATTAAACGTTCTTAAAAAAGCTACCGGCATTAAAACTACCGACCATCTCTTAGATGGCGAACTTCGCGAAAAATTATTTATTAAAGACCCTGACACGGAAAAGGAATTCACTGAACTGCTTTTAAAAGCAGACTTACTGCAAATACATCAGCGCATACCGGGCAAAGAACTCACCTTCAAAATAGCAGCCCATCTGGCAAAAAAACTACATATTGAGCCTGCGCAAATTTTCCAAGAAATTCTCCAGGAAGAAAAAAACGAAAAAATAATAACAGCCCACTCAGCCTGCCTGCTTTTATTAAACTCCGCAAAAAAAAGAAACCATGCCGAACTCCTGACCGTCGTACTGCCCCAGGAAACTATCATTGCCAAAAAGATAGCGCCGGTAAAATATCTTTTTATTATTGTGGCCTCGCCGGACAAAAAGAACATTCAATTACACGCACTGCTATGGCTTTTTACTATTATCAATTCCGCTCGTTTTAAAAAAGAGCTTGGCCATCAAGAAAAGATCGACATAAAAAAGTTATTGTTGGAAATCTGGCCTGGTCGGGATGACAGGACTTGAACCTGCGACCACACGCCCCCCAGACGTGTACTCTACCACCTGAGCTACATCCCGAAATTTTGTATGGTCGGGGTAACTGGACTCGAACCAGCGACCTCTCGCACCCGAAACGAGCACTCTACCAACTGAGCTACACCCCGAAAAACATACAAA
>CAYUXF010000061.1:0-9379 GCA_964448755.1 uncultured bacterium | reverse complement strand
AAGTAGTTTCATCTCTATTGACGCCCTATAGCCAAACACTTATAATTACACCCCCTTTGAGATTAACAGCTAAATAGGTTAATATTAGGGCAGTTAAAAATAGGAGTATTAAATTGAAAAGAACATTCCAGCCGAACACGGCAAAGAAAAAGAAAAAAGTGGGCTTTCTGGCCAGAATGGCTAGTGTTGGCGGCAGACGCGTAATTAAAAGCAGAAGAGCAAAGGGCAGAAAAAAACTATCGGCATAAAAAGAAAATACAGCCTCCGCAACAACCGGGATTTTCAGCAGCTGTACGCCAGTGGTAAAAAGTACATCAGCAATAGTTTTATTTTGTTTTATGCCCCGGCTGCCGATCTAAAAGCGGGCTTTGTAGCCAGCAAGAGAACTATTCAAACCGCCCCTAAGAGGAACCGCAGTAAGCGCATTTTGCGCGAGATCTTTCGCCAGGTCCTTTTAGAGCAAAATGCTTACACCGGCCATTTTGTATTAGTAGTCCGGAGTGCATTGTTAGAAAAAAGTTTTTTGGATATCAAACAGGAATTTATTAAATGCTTAAACAGGTTGTCGTTGCATTAATTAGGGGTTATCAGTTTTTCAGCAGCCGGTTCCTTAAAAAAACCTGCCGCTTTTACCCGACCTGCTCACAATACACGGTTGAAGCAATTAATAAATACGGTCTGGGCCCTGGGCTCTGGCGCGGTATTAAAAGGATCTGCCGCTGTCACCCCTATAACCCGGGCGGTATCGATTTGCCCTGAGCAATTAAATAATAGAAAGGAGGTAGAGAAATGAATGTTTTTATACAGATAATTATGCCAGCATTGGATTTCTTCTATCAAATAACCCACAATTACGGCTTGGCTATAATTTTTTTAACGTTGGCCATCAAATTCTCTTTTTGGTCTATGACCGCCAAACAATACGAATCAATGGAGGCCATGAAAAAATTACAGCCAAAAATTAAAGACTTACAAAAAAAGCATAAAGAAAATCCCCAAAAAATGCAGACCGAAATGATGGTCCTTTACAAAGAACACGGCGTTAACCCCATGGGGGGCTGCCTGCCAATGTTAGTACAGTTGCCAATTATGATTGCGCTGTTTACTACACTGCGCAGCCCGGAATTTTTAAATATCGCGGCCGGCAAAACTTTTTTCTGGATCAAGAATATCTCTTTTGCAGAAACCATGGACTTTACTAATGCCGCTGACGCCATGTACGCCGCAGCCCAAGCCATGGGCTTTACAGCAGGCTACAATACCACCTTGATCATCGGCGGTCTGGCCCTGCCAGTACTGGCTGTCGTTATTGCAATTTCAACTTACTACATGCAAAAACAAACAGTTACCGATGCGGCTCAGCAGAAAATAATGGCCATTATGCCGATCTTTATGTTCTTTGTTTGCATTAACCTCAACGCCGGTGTGCTCCTGTACTGGGCTGTTTCTAATATTTTCACCTACGGCCAGCAGGCTTATATGCAAAAACAAAAATATGTTAAAGAAGAGATCGGAATTGCCGAAGTAATAAAAAAATAAATTTATTTGTTAGGAAAGGAAAAAAAATGACAACAGAAGAAAAAAAGGGGCTCTTAAGTTCTCTTTTTGGTAAAAAAAATCATACGGAGACAGAACCGGTAGAAAACACCAGCGAACCAGTAAAGAACAAAAGAACTTTTGATGAAATACTGGAGATCACACCAGCAGTTGTTGATAACGCCCGCTTAGAATTATTAAATATTTTAAAGACCATGACTTTTGATGTTGATGTTAACGCCAAAGGCGATACCGCTAACGGCATTCAACTAGAAGTGACCGGCAGCGAAGATCTTGGTTTAGTTATTGGCAAAGAGGGCGCTACGCTCAATGCTCTGCAATATTTACTCTCTTTAATGCTTTCCAAAAAATACGGCAAAAAAGTTTATATTCACATTGACGCCAATGCCTACAAAGAAAAAAAGCTCAATTCTCTGCTTGACGCAGCTCTTGATGCCGCTAAGGTAGCCTCTGAAGAAAATGTGCAAATTGCTTTAGACCCCATGAACGCAGCAGAAAGAAGATTTGTTCACATGAAGCTAAAAGAACAATTCCCGACACTTGAGACTTTTAGCCGCGGCGAAGGTAAACTGCGCCACATTGTCGTAGCACCTAAAAAAGAAGAGACTGCCAACGCTTAGTCGTTAAAGACTTTAGCCATGGAAAACATAGAAACTATTGCCGCTATTGCAACGCCGCCCGGAACGGGCGGCGTTGGCATTATTAGGCTCTCCGGCCCGGCCGCTTTTGAAATAATTAAAAAACTCACCAAATTGAAAGAGCCACTTGCGCCCTACACGTTAACCCCGGCAACTATTTACAATGCCACACAAGATGAAGCGCTTGACCAGGCAATTATCGGCAGTTATCGGGCGCCGCACTCTTATACCGGCGAAGATGTCATTGAGATCAACTGCCACGGCTCTTATTATTTAACCAACCGCCTTTTAACTGAAGTTATTTTAGCCGGCGCCCGGCTGGCCCGGCCCGGTGAATTCACTAAACGGGCTTTTTTAAACGGCAAGCTGGACCTCACGCAGGTAGAAGCAGTCTCCGAAATGATCGGCGCAAAATCTGAGCTCTCGGCTCAGCTGGCGCTTAAACATTTAAAAGGCAGTATTTCCCAACAAATAGCTGATATTCGTCAGACTTTTCTAGAGCTCTACGCCGAAATAGAGGCCAGCGTCGATTTCCCAGAGGAAATGCAGGAACCGCAAAAAGATAAAATAGCAGCACTCCTGAAAGTAAACCAACAAAGAATACTTCAATTACTGCGCAGCTCAGCTCAGGGGCTGATGATCAAAGAGGGTCTAAAAATAGTTTTGGCCGGTCAGACCAACGCCGGCAAATCGTCGCTCTTTAACGCGCTCTTGAAAGAAGAGAAAGCCATTGTCACCGAAATACACGGCACCACCCGCGACGCCCTGGAGGCAGAAGTAGACCTCCACGGCATTAGAGCAACACTGATCGACACCGCGGGGATCAGAGACTCGGCAGATAAGATCGAAACTATCGGCATGCAAAAGAGCGAAGAGTTCTTAAAAGCGGCCGATATCGTCCTCTATGTTATAGATGCAGCCAAAGGACTGACCAAAGAAGATCAGCAGATCATCGCCAAAGCCGCTAACACTAAAGTTATTTTTGTTCTTAATAAAACGGACCTGGCACCAAAAACAGAACTACCTAACGCGGTAAAAATATCGGCACTAACACAGGCCGGGCTGGATGAATTAAAAGATGTCATTTTAAAGATCATGGACCTCTATCAACTCGATATCAGCAAACAAACTTACATAAGTTCTTTGCGGCAAAAAGAGATCCTCGTCCGGGTCAACGAGGCAATTGAAGCAGCGCTTGCCTTGCTTGAACAACAGGTGCCGCTTGATATCTTAACTATAGATCTCAAAAAAATAATCATTGAACTGGGTGAAATAACCGGCGATGAGGTCTCCGACGAAACGATCGATCACATTTTTAAAAATTTCTGCGTCGGCAAATAGTTCTGCACTGAGAGTTAACAACTTTTTAACAGGTTATCCACAAAAATATTTTATTGGGTTTTAATAACAATTAAGTAGTGATTAACAATGTTATTAAAAACAGAGTTTTCCATAGCTTCTCTACAGCTTATCTACAAGTTATCCACATCTTTTTGATAGATCTTGGCATAATTCTTAACAACTTCATTGAGTTCATTCAAGCGTCGATTTTTTGTCTCTTCGTCTAACCCACCAGGCAACTCCGCCGCTTTAGTGCCGCTGCGAATTGAGTAAGCGGCCGTAATGACCCGATAAAAACCTATTTTTTTAACACCAGCCAAAACTTCTTTAAACTCTGCTTCGGTCTCAGAAGGAAACCCGACAATTAAGTCCGTAGAAATTCTAACATCTGGCGCTTGTGCTCTGATCTTTTTCACTAAATCCACATAATGTTCATAGGTATACCCTCTATTCATTAGCTGTAAAATACGATTATTCATATGCTGAATAGGAAAATGGATCTCTCGATCGATCTTTTTCTCCTGGGCAATTAGTTTTATTAACTCTTCAGACATATCCTTTGGGTGCGATGTCAAAAAGCCAACTTTTTGCAGGGCGGGAAATTCTTTTATGATCAACGCCAAAAGAGCAGGGAAATCACCCATTTGGCCACGGTAAGAATTGACGTTCTGACCAAGGAGACAGAGGTAGTCATATTTTTTAAGATCAAGCTGCCCGATCTCGCTAATGATCTCCTCTTCACTGCGGCTTCGTTCGCGGCCGCGCGTATAGGGGACAATACAATAGGAACAAAAATTATTGCAGCCGAACATAATTGAGACCCAGGCCGTAGTAACATCTTCGCGCACTGCCGGGTACTGCCGTGCCTCTTCCATATCAATAAAACCATCCAAATAAGGGAGCTCTTTTTTTAACTCTTCTCTTTTATAAGCGGGCATACAGCCAGCTAAGAAGATCTGCATATTGAGCTGCTGTTTCTGCCGCATAGCGCCATAATGAGCCACCTGCCCGTAGACACGGCGCTCCGCCCGGTCGCGCACAGCACACGTATTAAAAACCAAAATATTGGCTTTTTCTGGCTCCGCACATGGCTTATAGCCGTCAACTGTCAGCATGCCGGCAATATGTTCGCTGTCATTTTTATTCATCTGACAGCCAAACGTTATAATATGATAAAAACCTTTCATAATTGCATTATAATAATTATTGATTTATTTTAATAGATAAAATTTAACTTTAATTAAAAATAGGCTATAATCAAAAATAAAATTCAAGGCTTGAGGATATCTGTTATGTTCAATAAAACAATAAACTATCCGCAACTTTACCAAGAAAACCTTTTTCCCGGCGGCAAAATACTCATAATTGAAGACGATAATACGCTCCGGTCTACTCTGCAAGAACATATCTGTCTCTATAAAGGTCATGCTTTTTCTGCCAGCAATGGCAAAGAAGCCCTGACTATCTTAAAAAAAGAACGCTTTGATATCATTATTGTCGATCTCTTTATGCCGGAAATGGACGGCGAAGAATTCATAAAGATTTTTCGGCGCCAAAACAAAGAAACGCCTCTTGTTGTGATGTCCGGCCAGGCCGATTTTTCACATCTCATCCGCAGTGTTCGGGAGGGCATAGACGACTTTCTCCTTAAGCCTTTTAATTCTGAGTTCCTTTTATACCGGCTCAATTCGGTTTATCAAAAAAAACGCCTGGAAAAACAGACAAAAGACCAAATGCAGCTCCTGCAAGAAACAGCTTATCCAGAATTCTTTTATTCCTCACCGCTGCCAATGGCTATTATTAATTTAACTGACGGAACATATCACGAAGTTAACCCTAAAACCGCCGAACTGCTGGAATATTCACGCGAAGAATTGCTCGACAAAGAGGCGCACAACAGCAAGCTCTGGGACTCCCGCCAAGCTTTTGATAATTTTCGACAGGCCTTAATAGAAAAAGGATCTGTTGCCAGCTATGAAGCCACCTTTTTATCAAAACATGGCAAAAAAATACCGGTCCTGGTCTATGGCAAAGTCATTAAAATAAAAAATGAGCCCTTTATTATTGCCAGTGTTATTGATAACAGCCATAACAAAGCGCTCGATAATATTTTACGCTTTCAAGCCAATAGTCTGGCTTTTTTAAAAGAGACCGGTGACGAATTTTTGAACATTAAAAATATTGCCAGCGACGCTATTTATCAAATCATCATCTCGCGTGTTAAAGAAATTCTGGCAGATTCCTGTCTGGGAATAGTTTTTGGCGAAATAGATAAAACAGAAACGCAGGCCGTTATCAAGCATTCCCATTTTGCGATAAAAGAAATAGAAACCATCAGCCAAAAAATATTTAATACTAATTTTTTAACACATACCTATTCCGTTGACCAAACAGAACATGCTGCCCTGCTGACAAACAAATTGATCCCACTCGGCAATAATGTCTATGCCGCTATGTTCAGAAATTTTCCCAGAGACAAGGTTCAGCTGTTAGAAAAGGCGGTCGGCAAAGTTGGCCAAATTTTTGTGATCGGCTTTGCTAAAGACAATATGTTGTTGGGCGGCATGACTATTATCATCAAACATACTGATGTTTTTTTTAAACAAGAATTGCTGGAGGCCTACGTCAAACAGGCCGCCATTGCCCTTAAACAACGGCGCATTCTTTTAGACAAACAAGCCAGCGAAATTCAGTTCTCCACGCTCTTTAAAAACAGCAATGTCGGCATGATGGTCCTTTCTAAAAAAAATTATATCGAACAATGCAATGAAAAAACGTGTCAAATCCTCGGCTATACAGAAGAACAGCTCGTGGCAATGAAACCTGGCGATATGTCACCAGATATTCAACCAGATCAAAAAATATCCAACTACCAATCTTTAGAACTTTTAAACAGCGTCACGCCTGACAATCCGGTCTCTTTTGAGTGGAAGATCAAAAGAGGTGACGGCAAATTGATCGATGTAGCTGTCAGTTTAAACAGCGTCATTATCGAAGGGAAAGAGATAATCTATGGCACGGTCAAAGATATTACGCTTGATAAAGATGAAGCCTTTCTTAAAGAACACGATAAAATTACCCGCCTGCCAAATTTTACTTCTTTAAAAATAATCTTGGATGACTATCTTCAAACAGCTACTCCTTTTACCATCTTCTCTATCAGCCTTGAACATAAAAAAATTAAATCGCTCTCTAAATATTATGAAAAAGATTTTTTAGATGAAAAATATAAAAAATTAGCAGAAACACTGCAGCACGCTTTTTTTAAGGAAGATATTGTTTTTCGTAACAGCGAAGAAGACCCCGATGAATTCATTGTTCTTTTTGAGAACATCATTGACCCTGAAATAATAAAAAAATTAATTCACAAACTCGATGCCGTTTTCCCTGCTTTTGACCAACATAAAATATTTGCCGATATTAACATCATAAAATATCCGGAAGATTTTAAAGATAAACCCCTCCCCTCCACCGCCGAAGTCTTAAAGAGGATAGCTTCGCTTAAAACAATCGCCAATATCAAAAGAGACCAACTTGAATACAAGGGGAACCATCATCATTTTTTTAATAAACAACAGGAAGATCTCTATTTAGAAAAGATCTACCTGGAAAAATATCTGCGCGAAAATTGTTATAAAAAAAATTATGATAAAATTTTTGAAATCTATTATCAGCCCAAAATGGATCATAACTTCCAGCTCGCCTCTCTAGAGGCCCTGCTGCGTGTTAAACATCCGCACTTGGGCATAATTACACCGGATAAGTTCATTGATATTTTAGAAGAATCCGGCCTGATCGTCGGCGTGGAGCGCTGGCTCTTGCAAAAAACTTTTGGCCAATTAAAAAAATGGCAGAAAAAATTTCCGCACCTCGGCTGTTCCATTAATGTCCATCCGCTCAATTTGACCGAAGACTATGTTACTTTTTTTACCAATGCCTTGCTTGTTTCCGGCTTAAACCCTGCTACAGTAGAACTGGAAATAATTGAACGGGCTGTCTTAAACAAAGAAAGTATCAGCGTTCTTTCCAGCCTAAGGCAGCTGGGGATTGAAATTTCTGTTGATGACTTTCAGACCGGCGCAGCGAATATTACGACATCGCTTAAACACCTCAAAGATATTGTCACAAAAATTAAATTTGACCGCTCTATGGTAGACACCGCCACTGAACCGTTAACCATTTTAAAACACCTCATGGCGCTCTGCCATGAACTCGGCAAAAAAGTTATTGCCGAAGGGATAGAAACCAAGCTGGCTGCCAATAAACTAAAAGAGATCGGCTGTGATTATTTTCAGGGTTACGTTTTTAGCCGGCCGCTCTCCGTTAAACAATTAAAAACTTTTTTGATCGAACAACAGAAAAAGAAAAAAAATGTTAACTAAGAAGATCGCTTTTAAAAACTTATTAAAAAAAATGCTGCCGGCTACTAGCCCCAGCAAACAAAAACTAGCGGCAGAGATCGCTAATTTAAAAAAAACCATTGAATCTCAAAAAAAAGAAATTTCGGAAACCTACAACAAATTAACAGAATTCACCGCTATGATGCCCGGCGTTCTCTGCGGCTGTGACCTTGACCTGAATATTAACTTTGCCAATTTAAATACATTTGATTTTTTAGAAGTTGCTTCCGATACATTGAAGAACAATCCCAAGATCATTGATTTTATTTCAGAAAAAGATTATTTCAAGTTGAAACTGGTCCAGGAAATATTCAGCACCAGTTTTTCCATGGAAGTTTTTGAGGCGGAAATAGAAGTTATCACCGCCCAACAAAGAAAAATACCGGTCCGGGCCTATGTCTCCGGTATTTATGATGCCGGTGGTTTGACCGGCTTTAAGTTTTTCCTCTCCGATATCAGCGCCTTTAAAGAACAACAGCGGCAAATAGAGAACAGCCAAAAAACAATTGAAAACATTCTGCGCGAAATGCCAATTGGCGGCATGTTCTTAGAAAAAACCGGCACCTTTTCACTGATGAACAGCGAGATCTCAAGGATCACAGGCTATACGCAGGTTGAGATCAATGATATCGGAGATTGGACCGAAAAAATTTTTAACAAAAAAGGGCTGCCCTTTAAAGAACAAATGGCCTTCTTTCAACAACAGAACAATAAAGTTTCGTTTCGTGATAAAAAAATAATCACCAAAACCGGCGAGGCTAAACATGTCCGCTTTTCTTCTTCTGAAATAATCCCCGGCCGGCACTTTATAACCATTACCGACCTCAGCGATATCTATACCCTGGTCAATAACGCCTTTGACCCCATTTGCTTAATTAGTGAAGAAGGGCGGATCATTTTCTTTAACCAGGCCACCATTACTGCCCTGGGTCGGCCGCAAGAAGAAATTATTGGCAAACACTTTATGGAGTTTATCCCGGACGAACACCGCCAGAATATTATCCAATTCTATCACCAGCAAAACACCAAGAAGATCAGCCACACTTATAAAGAATTGCCTCTCCTCAATACCAAAAAAGAAATAGCCTGGTACGGCCAGAACGCCGTCCGGATTGAACGCAACGGCAAGGTCCATTTCTTAATTATTTGCCGCGATATTGCCGAGAAAAAAGAACTGGAGAAAACCACCATAAAATTAGAAGAAGCGGTTTCCCGGCTGGAAGACTCTAACCGGCGCGACGCCATGACCGGCCTGATCAATAGGCCTACTTTTGTGCTACACCTGGAGCAAACTATTAAAAACAGCCTGCGCAATAAAAGCGGCTTTGTTCTCGGCTATATTGATGCCAATGACCTGACCGCGATCAATAATAATTTTGGCCATGAAGCTGGCGATGAACTGATCATTAAAACAGCCAAAACACTGGAAGAACTCATTAGGAA
>CAYUXF010000060.1:0-9474 GCA_964448755.1 uncultured bacterium | reverse complement strand
GATAATAACGATATACTTATGAAAGCTATGGAGGTTGGTTTATGAATAAAAAAACATTACCTGAAAATGGTTTAAAAGTTCTCTACTTTAAAAAAAATATCGATAAATTTGGTGTTACAAAATTGACGCCGGTATTATTAATACCCGCAGATCAAGAAGATCCCACGCCCTTTGATCCGAGATCTCCGCACCATATGCTTTCTCGTCGACGGATCATGCGAAATAAGTTTAATAAAAGACCTTAAATTTTCCATTAAAAACGGCGTTTATACCAATTTGAGCAAAGCCATTAAATACTATAATCTGGCTAACAACTTGGTCATTAAATTATTATGAGCCTCTTATGTTAAAATAAGCTCATCTTTATTTTCAGGAGGGCCCTTATGTCATTAAAAAAGATCTTTATTTTATTACTTGTTCTTTTTTCTCTGCTCTTGAGCGAGAGTGGCAAACGCTTAATTACCGTCGGCAGCAGCGATTACGTTGAGATACTGCCGGACACCGCTTATATTAACTTGGCAGTTTCACTGGAAAAAGAATCACCGGAACTGGCCGCAGAAATTGGCGAAGAGCTCAGAAAAAATATTTTAGCTGTCTATCAGCTCAACAATATCGACAAAGAAAATATTCTGCTCGATTCTTCCACTATTTCCGAAAAATACAATTATCAGGAAAAAACTACTACACCGCTCTTTATTTACCAGAGCAAAGTAAAAATAAAAGATTTTTCTAAACTCAATAAACTCAAACAGGAGCTGATCAATAAAAAAACTTTTAGTCCGGTCAAAGATATCTGGTTTTCTAAAAAAGGACTTCAGGTCAATTACAATGTCAGCTATGAGCTGGACAGTAACTTAGGCGCCACCGAAAAAGAGGCTCTGCAAAAAGCTTATAAAAAAGCGCTTGGCAAAATAGAGGCATTGGCGCAAGTTAACGGCTTAAAATATAAAATACATAATATTAAAGAATTATCTACTTCCGCCAGGGGCAGCGGGCTCATGCTGCAAAAAGCTAGTTTTAACGCTCTGGCGGAAAGTGCTGCCGACAATATTGATGAACAAATACCGACACTACAAAAAGTTTATGCCGAAATAGAGGTCAGCGCCGAAATTATTTAACCGGCAAAAAGATCTTTCTGGTAACCACTCCTTGTAAAACAGCGGACTGCGGTTTATTGATATCCATTTTCCCCGCATAGGCGGAGATCGTCAGTTCAAAAAAAGAATTTTTAGCCGCTTGCGCCGGCACACGGAACGTCTGGCGCTCCTCACTCAAAACTGCGGGGCTTTCCGCGTAATAACTGTGCAGTAACCGGTCATTTAAATAAACGAACATTATTTCATTGTTATAACCCTTGCCGGAATAAAAACTGACAGCAACTTCATCGCCCGGCATGACACTCTCTTTATTGAGGCTCACAAAAGAAAGCTCCGGCAGAGCCTGCCCCCAGGAAAAATCCTGAAAGAGTATCCCTTCCTCCTCGGCAAAAATTTTCAAACCAGTGTCCTCATAAATAAACACCATTGTCGTTTTTTGCTTGAAAGAACCTTCCATTAAGGATGGATTATCTTGAAAAAGCGGGGACTTAAAGACAGGAAAATAAAGTTTACTGCCCTGTACAGTCAACTCCGCTATTATTTTATAGTTATTTACCTGCAAAGAAGTTATCTGTATATCATCTATTAACTGCTCGCGTTTAACTAAATTATCCAAATATTTATTTTTGTCCCAGCCGTTAGCGGCCAAAAACTTATCGGAAACTATCTGCCCCAAAAGAACCGTATCACATTCATTGACGCCGCGCCGATATTGTTCTAAAACCTCAACAATATCTTTTTTTAGAATATTTTCCTGCTCCTGCTGACGGCAACCAACCACAAAAAACATTAGCAGCAAGAATATCAACAGCTTAGTTATCTTAAAATTTTTCATTATGCCAATAATTCTACTTGAAAAACAAGAGTATTCATATAATGTTTTATTTTGATATAATCGCCTTAATGGCGGGGAATTTAATTCTAAAAAATCTTTATAAAATAGGCCGAAAATTAAAAGAAGATCGGATCGGCATTGTTTATGAGGCGCTCTATCTCCCTAATAATACGCTTATTTCCGTTAGAGAATATCACCGCAAATTCTGCCACGCCAGTATTGTAGATAAATTACAGGGGGCTATTTATCAGCTCTCTCTGCTTAATCACCCTAACATCGTCAAAATTATTGATAGCGAGTTTTTAGAAAGCGAGCGCTTCTTTATTGTTTACGATACACCTTACCAAGGGTCGCTGGCCGATATTTTAGAAAAGATCGAGCGTTTTTCCGAGGAAGAATCGATCAACATCATTAAAATAATCCTTAAAGCGCTGGAATATGCCCACCAAAAGAAAATAATTCACGGCGCACTCAATCCGGAAAACATTCTCATGCAGTCTAACGGCGAAATTAAATTGATAAATTTTTATACCGACGCACTGCTCAACCATTTTTCACTGAGCAAAGAGAGTCTTTTACTCAACCCGCTCTACCTACCGCCCGAACAGCTTAAAGGTGAAACGCTCAGAAAAAGCTCCGATCTTTTTTCAGTAGGAATTCTTGCCTACAAAATGCTCTCCGGCCACAACCCTTACCCGCAAATTGAGAGCATCCCCATGATCTTGCGCAATTTACAGCGGCACCCGGAATCGCTGATCATCAGAAACCCCGGTTTATCTAAGTACTTAGAAGATATCATTTTTAAAGCTGTTGAATATAACCCCGGTTACCGCCAGCAATCGGCATTGGAAATGCTGGGTGATTTTAATTCCGGCAAAGTTACTATTAGAGTAGAAGAGATCAAAATGCGTGAAGCGCTAAAAAAACAGCAAAAAACCACCCCCGCTATTCAATCCACAACAGCACAGGAAATTGAACTGCCGCCCATGAAAAAAACAGAGAATAGACAAACTAAGTCCTTTCAGTATAATAACCACTACGCCGCGGAAGAACCGGCCACTAAAAAAAGAGCAGTTACTATGAAAAACATAAATATAAATAAAAAAGTTTTAGCTAAAAACCTGTTTTATCTTTTTATCGGCCTCTCTTTTCTTGGCATTAGTATCGCTATTGTTAATTCTCTTTTTGTCAGTTACTTTACATCTATTCCTAAATTAGAAATACCGCAGCTAACGGGACTGCCTGAGGAAGAAGCCATTCTTAAATTGGAAGATTTAGGCTTAAAACAAAAAATAGCAGGTTATGTCAACAGCGATACCATTACCAGCAATCATGTAGTCAGCACTATCCCCGCCAGCGGACGGGTCGTTAAAAAATATCGCCTGGTCAAACTGTTTATCAGCAAAGGCAATGAACAATTACTTATTCCCGACCTTATAGAAAGCCATCTCAATAATGTCAGAAAAGTTGTTGAAGACAAAGGTTTTGTTTTAAATATCAAAGCCCGCCATTATAACCGTGAGTTAGCCGACAATATTATTATCAGCCAAACCCCTTCGCCAAACACTCCGGCAGATAAGGGCACCGCTATTGATGTTATTGTCAGCGCCGGCTATCCGGTGGCGATCAGCCTGGTAGACAAAAGTGAAGATACCGCCATAGTTAAGGTCGGTGCCGAGAACCTCCCCTCCTGGGAAGCACAAAAAGTAGTTATTTATCTACAAGATAAAAGCGGTCGTTATAAATATTTTGAAAAAACCATTGAACCGGGCGAAAAACTCGTCAAAGAGATCACGACTGAACCTGATGCCGTAATTGAGGTCTATTACTTTGAAGACCTGGCGCTTAAGCAAGAGCTCAAGTATCTTTAATGACTAATTCTGCCCTTTTAACCGGAAAAATTAAAAAAATTTTTTGCGGTTATTATGAAGTTATCAGTGGACAAGGTCTGTTTGTCTGTAAAATACGTGGCACCATAAAAAAAGAAGATATTTTTACAGGTGATGAAGTTCTCTTTATGGTCACCGAAGAAAATAACGGCATCATAGAACAGCTCCTGCCGCGCAAGAACTTTCTTAAACATCCACATGCTGCCAATATCAGCAATGTCGTAGTTATTGCCACATTAAAAGACCCGGCTGTTTCGCTAGAGACCATTGACCGCTTCTTAGTTCTGGCAGCGCAATATACCGCCCGCCCTGTCTTATGTATCAACAAAACAGATCTGCTCAGCGAAGAAGAAATAACTAATTTTAAAGTATGTTACCAACAGAATTATCATCTGGTTTTTACTTCCTGTTTAAACAAACAAGGGCTCCCCGAATTAAAAAAACTCTTTACTGGCCAGGTCTCTGTTCTCACCGGGCCATCCGGCGTAGGAAAATCGAGCATTTTAAATTCCTTGGATAATTCGCTCCATTTACGCATAGGAGATCTCTCCAATAAAAACAAACACGGCAAACATACTACCAGATACGCCGAACTGCTCGAGCTAGACAAAGATTCTTTTGTTATCGACACACCCGGTTTTAGTCTCTTTGAGATCGATCTACCTAAAGAAAATTTGGCACCTTTATTTGGCGATATTTTTGCCCACCAAAAAGAGTGTAAGTTTAGCGGTTGTCTGCACCAGAATGAGCCGGACTGCGCGGTCAAAGCGGCTGTTGAAAACGGGGTAATCCCTCTTTCGCGCTACACATCTTATGTTAAAATACTCCAGGAATTACAGCATCAGGAAAAGAACCAATACAAGAGAGATTATAAACAAGGGTATCGCAAAGGGAGTTCACGAAAATGGAAAAAATAAAAATAGCGCCTTCTATTTTATCAGCCGATTTCGCCAATTTGGAACGGGATATTAACATGGTAGAAAAAGCTGGCGCAGAGTGGCTGCACCTGGACATTATGGACGGTCATTTTGTAAATAATATTACGCTCGGACCGGTAGTTGTCAGCGCGCTCCGGCCAAAAAGCAAGCTCTTCTTTGACGCCCATTTGATGATAGAAAACCCCGACAAATATCTTGAAGCATTTGCCAAGGCCGGTGCCGATCTTATTTGCGTTCATTTAGAAACATTAACTGATGCCACGGCGACATTTAAAAAAATAAAGGAACTGGGCAAAAAAGTCGGATTAGCGCTCAACCCGGACAAAAAATTTGAAGATGTTAAACCATATCTTCCTGAAATAGATATGGTCCTTTTCATGTCTGTCTGGCCGGGCTTTGCCGCACAAAAAATGATACCGGAAGTTCTCAATGAGATCAGCAGAACCAGAAAATATATCAATGAAAATAAGTTAACTGTAGACATAGAGATCGACGGCGGTATTAATAAAGAAACCGTTAAAAGCGCAATTGAGGCCGGCGCCAATATTATTGTTTCCGGTTCGGCAGTCTTTAAAGATCCTGATCCAGCTAAGGTCATTGAGTTTTACAAAAGCTGTTCCTAGTTACTATGGACTATCCTCAAAAATATATCGACAAAACATTTCAGCTGGCCAAAAAAGGAAAAGGGCAAGTTTCGCCTAATCCGCTAGTTGGTGCGCTCATCGTCAAAAATGGCAAAATTATTTCAACAGGCTATCACGCCAAATACGGCGAAGCTCACGCCGAGCGCAGCGCTATTTTAAAACTGGCCAAAAAAAATAAAAACATTGTCAAAAACTGCGCCCAAGGCGCCGACATTTATATTTCTCTTGAACCCTGCAACCATCACGGAAAAACACCACCCTGCACAGATATCATTATCGAAGCGGGGATAAAAAACGTCTATTTTTCTGTCCGCGACCCCAACCCCAAAGTCAAAGAAAAAGACAGCGTCAAGATACTGGAAGCGGCGGGGATCAAAGTCCATTACGATATTTTAAAAGAACAGGGTTATGACCTAAACAAAGTTTTTTTCACGAACATTGAAAAAAAACGCCCTTATTTTATTTTAAAAACAGCCACCTCGCTCGACGGCAAGATCTGCGACTATCAAGGCAACAGTAAATGGATCAGCGGGCCGGCCGCCAGAACAATAGTTCATGAGCTCCGTTATGAGTGCAATGCGGTCTTAACCGGCATTAATACGGTCCTCAAAGATGATCCGGCGCTGACGGTCAGGCTTCCCGACAAACACAAAGAAATTTACAGAGTTATTCTCGATACTACGGGAAAAATAGCGCTCAACAGTCAGGTCATTACAAATAAAGACCAGCGCACGATCGTTGTCGTCGGCCAGAATATCAAAAAAGAAAAACTAAATAAATTATCGTCATTGCCGCATATTATTGTCTTACAAACAGCTGTTAATAAAAACAAACAGATCGATCTGAAAAAATTATCAAAAACGCTCTACAAAAAATTCAATATTTGTTCCGTTCTTATTGAAGCGGGCGGCACTGTTAACGAAAGTTTTATTAAAGAAAAACTGGTCGATGAATACTACTGGTTCATTGCGCCAAAAATTATTGGCGGCGCAAAGGCTTTAACAGCGGTCAGCGGTCCGGGTTTTAATTTAAGAAACAGCCCTGGCTTAACAATAAACTCTGTAGAAAAGATCGGCGACGATCTGCTGCTAAAAGGCAAAGCTAATAACTGATCTTTATTGCATAATCAGCGCGGTTATTATAATATCTTTAGCCTGTTCTTTGAAAACAGGGAGCTTAAACAGCTAATAGTGGGAGAGGTGTCAGAGTGGCCGATAGTGCATCCTTGGAAAGGATGTGTACCGCAAGGTACCGTGGGTTCGAATCCCACCCTCTCCGCCATACTTCGCTCCTTCAGAGTTTTGTATGGCAGGTTATCTTTAACTTATTTTTTAAAAATATTGGTAATAAAAAACTTGCGCCTGTAGCTCAGATGGATAGAGTGTTGGCCTCCGAAGCCAAAGGTCGCGCGTTCGACTCGCGCCAGGCGCACTAAAAAAGGATTATTTCACTGGAACAGAAATCGTCTTAACTACTATACCTCTTAGATCAGCTTGCTGAGGATTAGTCAGATCTATCTTGCCGGCAAAAGCCATCGCAGTAATATTATACGGTTTGCCTGCCGGATAATCTCCGGGTATACGCACATTAAAAGCATCTTCATTGTAAGGAACTTCTCCGGCATCAGAAAATCCGCTTAATAACCGGTCATTTATAAAAACAAAAATAACATCATTCATTCCTTTATCAATACTAATATTAACTTTTATCGTGTCACCGGGAGAAACAGTATATTTATCAAGAGAAAATGTTTTTATATCCGGCAAAAAATCCCCCCATTGAAATATTTTTCCCGTACTGCCTTCGGTCTCATTAAGAATTCTTAAGCCGTCTTGATTATACGCCAACGTAAATAATGCTTGCTTTTGAAAACTTCCCTGCAATAAAGGAACCTGTTCTTTGAATAAGTCAGGCGAAACAATTGGTTTATAAACCAACATACCCGTTATTTTAGTTTCTACTAAAACCTTGTAATCTTCAATCGCAAAAACCTGCCATTTAATATCTTCAATCAAAACTTTCCAGTTTATTAACTGCTCAATATATTTTTTTTTACTCCCGCCATAGTAATTTAATTCATCAGCAATTATGTAATCCAAAGTTATTTTATCTGATTTATTAATTCCTTCTTTATACATTTCAAAAAGCCGAACAATATTCTTATTTAAGACCGGATCAACCTGGTTATCTTTACGGCAGCCGGTTAAGAACAAAAGAAATAAAATAATCAGGAAAATATTTTTTATTTTTGTCATAATTGCCAAAGTATTTTAATACATAGTCTGGGGTTTGTAATGTCCCTTAACGGCCCGGGCATGTTATAATTTTTTATCCATGGCTGAAAATTTTGTTTTAAAAAACCGTTACAGTATTCTCCGCCAAGTTGGAGAAAATAAACTCGGCATTATTTATGAAGGACAGTTAATCCCACAAGGAACCAAGCTGACCATTCGCGAATATCACAAAAATCTTTGTCCTCGCGGTTTAGTCGAACAAATGCAGTCGGCAATTTATCAGCTGGCTGTACTTAATCATCCAAATATCGTAAAAATTATTGACAGTGTTTTTACCGAAGACCAGCGGTTTTTTGTAATTTATGATGTTCCTCAGGAATCTACGCTGGCCGACATTTTAAGCAAGATCGGTAAATTCACCGAAAAAGAAGCTGTCCGTCTGCTGGGAATTATCGGCAAATCCTTGGAATATGCTCATCAGAAAAAAATTTTTCACGGAGCACTCTGTCCGGAAAACATCATTATGTGTGCCGACGGCCAAGTCAAACTCCAGAACTTCTATATAGATTATCTGCTCAATTCTTTTGCCATGAGCAAAAATCAGCTGGTTATTAATCCGAATTTCCTATCCCCAGAAGGGTTACGCGGAGAACAGTTAAAAAAATCTTCCGATATTTTCTCGCTGGGAGCATTGGCTTATCGTCTGCTTTCCGGACATACTCCTTATCCGGAGATAGAAAATGTCCCAATGATCTTACGCAACCTCAAACGCAAACCGGAATCACTGATTGTCCGCAATCCCGATCTACCGCTTTATTTGGAAGATATTATTTTCAAGGCTTTGGAAAATAATCCTGCTTACCGTCAGCAATCCGTTTTGGAGTTTCTGGGTGATCTGCAAGCCAAGAAAGTTACTATCCGGGTAGAAGAAATAAAGCTTCGGGAGCAGCTGGTAAATCAGCAAAAAAACACCGCAAAAGCTAAGTCAACCGAAGACGATGAAATTAATATTCCGCCGATAAACTTTCAGAAAAGAGATAGACAAATACCTGCCAGCAATTATAATAGTAAGCCTATGCCCAAAAGCACTCCTCAGCCGGTAAAAAAAATCCGCACTAAGCCTAAAAACTTGGTTGTTTTTGTCTTAATTATCAGTATTTTCCTCGGGTTGGTTATTTCCATTATTCAGTCGCTTTTCTCCAATTATTTTACTTCTATCCCTAAAATAGAAATTCCCAATGTTATCGGCTTACCTCTTGAAGAAGCAAATAATGAACTGCAAAAAGTCGGGCTCAAACCAAAAGTTATTGGTCAGGTAGCAGATAATAATATCTCGGAAAACTGTGTAGTAACCACTATTCCGGAACGCGGCCGGGTAGTAAAAAAATTCCGTTTAATCAAGCTTTATGTCAGCAAAGGGTCAGAACAGTTTACCGTGCCGGCTTTGGTAGAAAGCAATTTAAATCAGATTGAATCCATCATTAAAGAAAAAGGTTTTAATATAAAAGTTACTGAACGACGCTACAGCACGGAATATCCGCCCAATATAATCATCAGTCAGTCGCCAGAACCGCAAACTGCCGCCCGCAAAGGCACAGAAATCTCCGTAGTCGTCAGCAAGGGGTACCCTGTCAGTATCAGCTTGATCGACAAAAATGAAGATACTGCCGTTACCAAAATTTCTGCCGAAAATTTGCCAGGTTGGGAACCTCAGCAGGTAATCTTTTATCTGCAGGACAGCAAAGGAAGAAATAAGGTTTTTGAAAAAATGTTAAAACCCGGAGAAAGATTCTCCAAAGAACTAACTACTGCGCCGGATGCCGTAGTTGAAGTATAT
>CAYUXF010000059.1:0-9608 GCA_964448755.1 uncultured bacterium | reverse complement strand
ATTTAAACACACCCTTGCCTGAGTTTTGGCGCTGAGTTATACTTGGTAAACCTGTTATTATTATCCGGGTTTAATTAATATCAAAGAAGGGTTTAAAATGCCGAAAAGCAAGACGAAATTTATTTTTGTTACGGGTGGAGTAGTTTCTTCGTTAGGAAAAGGGATCACCGCCGCTTCACTTGGCCGCTTGCTGGAATCTTATGGCTTTTCTGTGACCATGCAAAAAATGGACCCCTATATCAACGTTGACCCCGGCACAATGTCACCGTATCAGCACGGCGAAGTGTTCGTCACCGACGATGGCGCCGAGACCGATCTTGACCTTGGCCATTATGAGCGTTTTATTGATGTTCCTTTATCGCAATGGAACAATGTCACTTCCGGTTCGGTTTATTCGACAGTAATTGCCAAAGAGCGCCGCGGCGATTATCTTGGCGCTACCGTGCAGGTAATTCCGCATATTACTAACGAAATTAAGGCCCGTATTTATAATGCCGCCAAAGAGAAAAATCCCGATTTTATGATCGTGGAGGTTGGCGGGACAATTGGCGATATTGAATCGCTCCCTTTTATTGAGGCGATTAGACAATTTAAAAATGAGATACCGCGCGAGAATTCTATAAATGTGCACTGTACGCTGGTTCCTCATCTTGATACGACCAATGAGTATAAGACCAAGCCGACACAGCACTCGGTTAAAGAGTTGCGGGCTATCGGTATTCACCCCGATATTATTGTCTGTCGTTCCAAAGGAAAATTAAAAAAAGAACTTCGCCAGAAAATAGCGCTGTTCTGCGATGTCAGACCAGAGGCGGTCATTGGCATGCATGATGCTTCATCTATTTACGAGATCCCTCTAATGCTGAGAGATGCCCAGATCGCCGATGTCGTTTTTAACTGTCTGGATGTTACTCCTGAAAACGGCTCAGATCTCGCTGATTGGGAAGCTTATGTCAGCAAAATGAGCAATTGTAAACGCGAGGCGACTATTGCTATTGCCGGCAAATATGTCTCTTTGGAAGACGCTTATATCTCGATAGTGGAGTCCGTTAAACATGCCTGTGTGGCCAATGATATTAAACCGGTAATTAAGTGGATCAATACCGAAACCCTGGAAAACGATGCCAGTTATCAGCTGCCGGAGCTCTTAAAAGATGTGTCTGGTGTTATTGTCCCCGGCGGGTTTGGCGATCGCGGCGTAGAGGGAAAAATTAAAACCATTCAGTATGCCAGAGAAAATAATATCCCTTTTCTTGGTCTCTGCCTTGGTATGCAGACCTCGGTAATTGAATTTGCCCGCAACGTCTGCGGTTTAAAAGGGGCCCACTCAACAGAATTCAATGAAAAAACCCCGCACCCGGTAATTGCTTTAATGGAAGAACAGCATGATGTTACCGAAAAAGGTGGCACAATGCGCTTAGGTGCTTATCCCTGTAAGGTGAGTAAAGGGACGCTGTTAAGTGAAGTTTACGGCGCTGAACTTATTTCAGAGCGTCATCGTCATCGCTGGGAAGTTAATAATGAATACAGAAAAATGTTGAGCGAAAAAGGGCTGGTCTTTTCCGGCACTTCGCCAGACGGCAATTTAGTTGAGGTTATTGAACTGCCCGACCATAAATTTTTTCTGGCCTCGCAGTATCATCCGGAATTTAAGTCGCGGCCGGGCAATCCGCACCCCATGTTCAACAGCTTTGTTCAGGCTATCGCAGCCTCTTTTTGACCTTAAATTCAAGCGATAAAACATTTAATAAGGCGGTTTTGACATGTTAACAGAATTATTATTAAAAATTACCGGGAAGTCTTCCCGCTCCAGATTAAAAAAATATGAAGAAAAAGTAGAATTAATTAATTCTCTGGAACCTCAAATATCAGCGCTTTCAGATGAAGAGCTCCAAGCCAAAACAACCTATTTTAAACAGCAGCTTGCTGCCGGTAAAACGCTCGACGATCTTTTGCCGGAAGTTTTTGCCGTAGTTAGAGAGGCCAGTAAGCGTGTTTTAAATATGCGCCATTTTGATGTGCAGTTAATTGGCGGCATGATCCTGCATGAAGGTAATATTGCCGAGATGAAGACCGGTGAAGGAAAGACTTTGGTGGCGACACTGGCTGTTTACCTCAATGCCTTAACGGAAAAAGGTGTTTTTGTTGTAACGGTTAACGATTATCTGGCCAAACGTGACTCGGAGTGGATGGGCAATATTTACCGCTTTTTAGGCTTAACCGTTGGTGTTATTCAGGCCAATATGGACCCGGAAGATAAAAAAAGCGCCTATGCCTGTGATATTACTTATGGGACCAATAACGAATTTGGCTTTGACTATTTAAGAGACAATATGGCTTCAGATATTGAACATGTTGTTCAGCGTCATTTAAATTACGCTATTGTTGATGAAGTTGATTCTATTTTAATTGATGAAGCGCGTACGCCGCTGATCATTTCCGGTCAGGTGGATGATAATACAGATAAGTTTAGAGAAGTTATTAAAATTGCCCGTCAATTAAAGCCCGGCAAGCATTTGGATGAAAAGAAAGCTGCCGAGGCCAACGAGCCCGATGAGTACAGGGACTTTACGATAGAAGAAAAATCTAAGCATGTTGCCTTAACCGAGCAGGGTATTGAAAAAGCGGAAAAATTATTGGGCATAGAATCTATTTACGATATTCAAAACATGGAAGTGGCGCAGATCTTAGTACAGTCGTTAAAGGCGCTGCATCTTTTTAAAAAAGAGGTAGATTACGTAGTTAAAGACGGCGAGGTTCTTATTGTTGATGAATTTACCGGCCGTTTAATGATCGGCCGCCGTTACAGCGAAGGGCTGCACCAGGCCATTGAGGCCAAAGAGGGGGTAAATATCCAGAGCGAGTCGCAGACTTTGGCCAGTATTACATTTCAAAATTATTTTAGGATGTTCAACAAACTAGCTGGCATGACCGGCACAGCGGCTACTGAGGCGGCGGAATTTGCCAAAATATATAATTTGGAAGTTTTTGAGATCCCTACCAATATGCCGGTTGTCCGGCAGGACCACAGCGATGTTATTTATAAATCTAAAAGAGAAAAATTTAAGGCGGTTGCTAAAGAGATTAAAGAAAAATACGAAAAAGGTCAGCCGGTATTAGCCGGTACTATTTCTATTGAAGATTCCGAATATCTTTCGGAGTTGTTAAAAAAAATGACAGTCCGTCACAGTGTTTTGAATGCTAAGTATCATGAGCAAGAAGCGGAAATTATTAAATTAGCTGGCCAAAAAAATTCTGTAACGATCGCTACTAATATGGCGGGACGCGGTACCGATATTGTTTTAGGTGAAGGCGTTAAAGACCTCGGCGGTTTGCATGTTATCGGCACCAGTCGTCATGAATCCCGCCGGATCGACAACCAGTTGCGCGGCCGCAGCGGCCGGCAGGGCGATGCCGGTTCCTCGCGTTTTTATATTTCTTTAGAAGATGATCTAATGCGGATCTTTGGCGGTCAGCGGATCATTAGCGTTATGAATACCTTGGGTATTCCTGAGGATACGCCTATTGAACACGGCTTGATAACTAAGTCGATAGCGCGTGCGCAAAAGAAAGTGGAGCAATATCATTTTTCTATGCGTAAACAGGTTTTAGAATATGATGATGTCATGAACCGTCAGCGCAATACCATTTATTTATTACGGCGCAATATTTTAGAGAAGAAAGAGCTGCGCGAGAAACTGGAAGAGTCAATTAAAAATACCTTAAGCCGGATCGTTGATATCTATGTTCCTGAGGAATTACCGCGCGAAGAGTTGAATTGGGCCGAGTTTGATAAAGCGGTCAATGATATTTTTCCGGTTCAAGCTATTAAGGAGATGCTGAGCGGGCTTAAGAAAAAAGAAGAGATGGTGGAACTCCTTTTTGCCGCCGCGCTTAATAAATATGAAGAGAAACTCAGACGCTACGGTGCTGAGTTATTGGACGAAGTTTTAAAAATAATTATCTTAAGAGAAGTTGATACTAAGTGGATAGATCATTTAAAGAATATGGATGCTTTGCGTGAGGGTATTGGCTTGCGCGCTTATGGCCAAAAAGATCCGCTGGTAGAGTATAAAATAGAAGGCTTTAAAATGTTTGAAGCAATGCTGGCGCAGGTGGAAGAAGATGTTACTGCTGCCATTTTTAAAGTGGAGATCGTACATCAGGCGCCAATGAGTTATGAAGCCCAGCGCATTATGAATATGAACTTTCAGGGTGGCGATCTCAATAGTCATGGCTTTGCGCCGCAGAGACAGCAGGCTGCCGCTGTCGGTGAGAAAAAACAGGCGCCTGTTCATGTTGATAAAACCGGGCGCAACGATCCCTGTCCTTGCGGTTCTGGAAAAAAATACAAAAAATGCTGTGGCGTGAACGAAGAACAGTGAGATAAATAAAAAAACAGGCTGCTTTTTTGAGGGGGAGGGAGCGGGCAGCCTGTCTTATTTTATTTGGGAAACGGGTTCTTTTGAGGGGAGGGAGCGAATTGCCGTTTCCTGCTGTAGAGATATCGAAATTTTAAACTAAAAGTTGCAGGTAAACGTATCGAAATTTTCTGTTGCTTTGTTGCTATTTTAAAATTAATGGGAGGTTTACCAAAGCCATGCAGGAAGAAAAAAACATATTATTAAAAAAACTGGTCAAAGAGCTTGCTGAGATCAGGGGGTATCTTTGACCCGGAAAAGATTAAAGAAAATATTTTAGAGCTGGAGGCCAAAAGTGTTGAGCCAAATTTCTGGAACGATCAGGAGAGTGCCAGAAAGACACTGGCGGAATTAGAGTCCCTCAAAGGTCCTCTGGAAAAAGTCCAGAGATTAGAAAAAGAACTACAGAATGTTGCCGATTATCTTGAGCTCTCTAAAACGGAAAACGACCCGGAGCTAGAAAAAGAGATCGATAGCTGTATTGAAAAAGCGGAAAAAGAAATTGCCGAATTCGGCCTGTTATTAAAACTTTCAGAAAAACATGACAAAGATAATGCTATTTTAACTATTAATGCCGGTGCCGGTGGTACCGATGCGCAGGATTGGGCCCAGATGCTTTTGCGTATGTATCTTCGTTTTTGTGAGAAAAATAATTTTGAGACTAAGTTAGTTGATCTTTCCGAAGGTGAAGAGGCGGGGATCAAGTCTGCTACAGTTATTGTCAATGGCCTGTATGCCTACGGTTATTTAAAAGCTGAGAAAGGTGTCCACCGTTTAGTGCGAATTTCACCGTTCAATGCCAATGGCAAAAGACAGACCTCTTTTGCTTCGGTGGAGGTAATACCGGAAATTATCCCGGAGAGCGAAGTGGCAATAAAAGCCGATGACCTGAAGATAGATACTTTTCGTGCTTCCGGCGCCGGCGGGCAGCACATTAATAAAACCGATTCTGCGGTGCGCATTAAACACTTGCCGACCGGCCTGGTCGTTACCTGTCAAAACGGCCGCTCGCAGATACAGAACCGGGAGACCGCGATGCAAGTTCTCTATTCTAGACTAAAAAAATTACAGGAAGAGCAGCATAAAGAGACTATCGATGAATTAAAAGGCGAACAGAAAGAGATCGGCTGGGGCAGCCAGATCCGTTCTTATGTTTTTCATCCTTATAGCCTGGTCAAAGACCATCGTTTTAATAAAGAAATGACCGATGTGCAAAAAGTTATGGATGGCGATATAATGGAATTTATAGAGGCTTATCTTAAGAATAACAAATAATTATAGGAAGACTTGAAAGGGCAGAAAATGAAAATAGAGAAAAAAAATTACTTTAAAGCGGCATTATTGATCTTAACAATACTTATTTCCTCATTTGTTTTTATTAACCGTTTTATTGCCGAACAAAGGAACATGGATATGGAAATAGTTTTTGACTATGAGGATGTCCTGCGTTTGCGCGCGCATACCGGTGAATCGCTAGATAATATTTATCGTTCATTGCAGAAGGCCGGTGTTACTACGATCGCTCTGCCGGAAGATACTCTTACCGGTTTGGCCGAACAGGGTATGGCGACCTGGATGAGCGGCGAGAAAATTCTCAATATGCTCCGGACCGGGCAGATCCAGCTTCGTTCTCTTTCTGCTGCTAAGATAGTGCCGGGTAATTATTACGTAATTATTGACCGCAGCAACTGGTATAACCGGGTAAAAAACTCGTTGGTCAATGAGCTTGGGCAGCAGCGGGTCAGTGAAGTGGATCGTTCTGTTCTGGAGATCAAAGGATATACAGATAATCTGGGGCAGATCGGCCTGGGGATCAATGAGGATATTATTGAAAGCCTGCGCTGGTATAAATTTAATGTTATTCCCAGACTTGTTAACAGCACCAGACTTGATGATGTTTCTCTCGGCTTAAAGCTTGATCGTATTAAGGAGCTGCCGGAGGTCAATACGATAATTTTTAAGGGCGATGATGTTTTGGGTTACGGTAATAACATGGAACTGGTCATTGATAAAATGAAAAAAAACCAATTAAATTTTGGTTACATAGAATTTTCTAAACAAAGAGGAGAAAGGGCGTTGGCTGTTTCTCTGCCCGGCCAGACAATTGCTGTTCATTCAATAGAATACGCCAGATTAAAAAATATGGATATGCGCAAGGCTATTGACCGCTTTTTCTTGGCCGCGACAGAGAGAGGAATTAGAATTTTATATGTCAGACCTTTTTTAAATGATCAGCTCTCCAAAGATTTGCTGGCCTATAATGAATCTTATATTACAGAACTTAAAACCAGACTGGAGCGGCGTGGTTTTAGAATAACACCGGTCAAAAAAGTAGAACTGGTGCCTTATACCGATTTTTCGCTTCCTTTTATTTTAATTATTTCTATGGGTGTGGCAGTTGCTTTTTATTTGTTTTTAAAGCTATTTTTTCTGGCGCTGCCGGACAAATTTTTTGGGCTCTTGTTAACTTTTTTTATTATTTCTTTTTTTGTTTTTAATGCGACCGGCCATTTATATACCTGGCGTTCGGCGCTGGCACTGCTCACCGCCATTATTTTTCCTTCCTATGGCATGATCTGTTTTATGCCTAAAGATGATGAATGGCATAACCATGATCACAGCTTAAGGGTTATTTTAAATATCATGCTGAAAATTATCGGTGTTACTTTTTTAGGCGCTTTGATCATTACCGGTTTATTGTCCGATCCGTATCATATGCTAAAGATCTATCAATTTACCGGCGTGAAAATTTCTTTTATTGCGCCGCTTTTGATCGTTGCTTTTTATTATTTTATGTATCCTAATAAAATCAAGGCCTTGCGTTTTATTGTTAAGAGATTTTTGCAGATGCAGATCACTATTGGCCATGTCGCCATTGTCGGTGGTATTTCTTTTTTCTTAATGTTCTATCTCTTGCGCAGCGGCAATTACAATCTTCCTCTTTTTAATTTTGAATACGGGTTGAGAAAGATACTTGGTGTTGTGATGTTAGTCCGGCCGCGGACCAAGGAGTTTTTAATTGGCTATCCTTTGATAATTTTTACCTTAACCTATCTTGGTTCGGCAATAAAATACCAGCATAAGTGGCTTTTTTATACTATTGCTACGGTGGCGCCTATTTCCATGCTCAATACTTTTTGTCATTTTCATGCACCGCTCTGGCTTTCGCTGGTCCGTTCGTTAAATGGCTTATTTTTGGGCGTTGTTATTGGTCTGTTAGCAGTTGTTTTATATCGCTTAATTGAGAAGATCTGGCGGGCGGTCTTTCTTTAATAATGAAAATTTTATTGGCCGGTTATTACGGTTACGATAATTTAGGTGATGAATTACTCTGTGAGACGGTCAAAGAAATAGTTTTGCCTTATGCTGAAAAGCTGGAAATTTTAGATAGACGTTCACGAGGTTTTTTTTATTCATTGCAATTGATCATTGCTTGTGATGTTTTGATCTTTGGCGGTGGTTCTTTACTGCAGGATATTTCCGGCCGCGGTTTGACCGTGCTTTATTATGTTTTTTATGCTTTGACCGCCAAATTTTTTAAAAAGAAAGTTTTTTTTATTGGTCAGGGCATTGGTCCGGTGACCAGAAAATTTAATTATTGGCTGGTTAAAAAATGCCTGCGCCAGGTTGATTATTTAACGGTTCGCAATAAGGAATCGGCTGCTTTTTTGATGGCACTCAATGTTAAAAATTTTAAAATTTATAATGATCTTTTTTATGCCTATAAAAACAAAAAAATAAAAGAGACAGTTCTTAAAGAAAATAAGAAAATATCGGTGGTTTTTTCTTTTAGGCCGCTCAATAAGGATTATCATCAGCAAATGCATCGCATTATGAAAAAGATCAGTGAGGCGATGAAGTACATTTCTATTAAAGTTGTGCCGATGCATAAGGCGTATGATGAAAATTTTTTGAGCTGCCTGGAAGATATTTCCGGTATAGAAGTCTTGAAATATGACCGCGAAAAAATTTTTTCGGTTATTGCTGCTGCCGATATTGTTGTTGGTATGCGGTATCATTTTTTATTATTGGCCGCTAAATTAAATATTCCGTTTATCGGTCTGGTTTACGATCCCAAAATTGCCGGGATCTGCTCTTCTTTAAATATGCCATCTTTGCAAATTGCCGACTTAGACAAGGTTGGTGCTTTGCTGATCAGGGAAATTCCTAAAATAAAGATCAATAAACAGCAATTAAAGATCGCTTTGCAGAAAGAAGAAAAAATTGCGGAAAAAGCTGTTAAAGAGTTACAGCAAAAACTTATTTAATGTGAACAGAGGAGAAATAATAGATGGAACGCGCTAGTGTTCTTGGTTTAAACGTAGATATTATTGAGAATGAAGAGGAATTAATGGCGCTTGTAGAGCGTTATATTAAAAATGGCCGAGCGCAGCAGATCATAACTGCCAATAGCGAGATGTATTATCAGGCCTCTCAAAAAGATCTTTTTTTAGCGAAAATTATTAATGATAGTGAGCTGGCAGTTATTGATGCTGTCGGGATCAAGCTGGCGCTTAAATTATATGGTGTAAAAAATAATATTAAAATTTATCCTGGCGTTGAACTGGCGGAAAAAATTTTAAAAAATGGTTTCCGGACATATTTACTGGGCGCCAGAGAAGATGTTCTGGCAAAAATTAACTATCCTAACGTTGTTGGCAGGCAACATGGTTATTTTAATGATGAGCAAGAAACAGAGATCATTGCGGATATTAAAAAAAAGAAACCTGAGGTTCTTTTAGTCGCACTTGGCGTTGGCCGGCAGGAAAAATGGATAGCCAAATATAAAAATGAATTAGCAGTTCCTTTGTTAATTGGTGTAGGCGGTGCAATTGATGTGCTTTCCGGTGTCAAAAAAAGAGCCCCTGGTATCTTTAGAAAATTGTATTTAGAATGGTTTTATCGTCTAATGACTGAACCGCGACGGATAATGAGGCAGATAAATTTATTATGGTTTTTAATTGCTGTGGTGAAAGATTCTTTTAAAAAGAAAAGGGGTAAATAAATGTTCGGCATTGATGCGGTAGAAATTGAACGGATAAAAAGCGCTGTAGAGGCAGATTCTGGCGAGCGTTTTTTGCAAAAAGTTTATACGTCTAGAGAACGGTCATATTGCTCCACAGGCAATTCTTTTCGTTTTGAGTCTTTAGCTGCCAGGTTTGCCGCCAAAGAGGCGGTAGCTAAAGC
>CAYUXF010000058.1:0-9856 GCA_964448755.1 uncultured bacterium | reverse complement strand
TTATTATAATAATTATTATAAAAAAGCTGTTTGCAGGTAGAGGTTAATTATGCTAAGATTTACGCCCTGATTTTATAGGAGGTGAAAAGTGTCTATAGATTTAATGGATAATAACGCAATAATAAAAGAATTTGGCGTAGCAGAAGGCGATACCGGCTCTACAGCAGTGCAGGTAGCTTTATTGACCGGCAGAATTAATAAGCTTGTTGAGCATTTGAAAATTAACAAAAAAGATTTTCATTCGCGCAGAGGCCTTTTAATGATGGTAGGTAAACGCAGAAGATTAATGAAATATTATAAGCAGAAAAATTTTGAGAAATATCAAGAATTAGTGCAAAAACTTGGTCTCAGAGGTTAATTTCCGCAAAAAACAACAAAAAAACTTTTAAGTGCTTTTTAGCTGTAAACTAAAAACAATAAAAGTTGGCCTGTTTTTTTATTTTGTTATGGCATTGAGAAGAAGATGATGAGGAAAAGAAGGAGAAATGAAAAATGGTTACAGATGTATCGATAGATTTTAATGGTAAAAAATATTCTTTGCAGACAGGCAAGATAGCTAAACAGGCACATGGTTCGGTTTTGGCAACTTGCGGAGAGACAGTAGTCCTGGCGACAGCTGTTGTTGCCGAACAACCACGCGAGGGAGTGGATTTTTTTCCGCTCACAGTTGATTTTATTGAAAAATATTATGCTGTTGGTAAAATACCCGGCGGATTTTTTAAAAGAGAGGCCCGGCCATCTACCGGTGCAACTCTGACCGCTCGTTTGACCGATCGGCCGATCCGTCCGCTTTTTCCGGCAGGCTTTCGTAACGATGTAAATATTGTTTTAACAGTTTTATCTTATGATGGTGTTAATACACCTGATCACATAGGTATGGTGGCGGCTTCGGCGGCGCTTTCTATTTCTAAGATACCGTTCCTTGGTCCTATTGGCGCAGTAGTGGTCGGCTTAATTGACGGCGAGTTTGTCATTAACCCTTCACCGGCACAATTAGAAGTTTCTGACCTGGAGTTGGCAATAGCCGGTACTAAAGACGCTATTATGATGGTGGAAGCTGGCGCTAAAGAAATTTCAGAAGAAAAAATGCTGGCGGCTTTAAATTACGGTCATGAAGAGCTTAAAAAACTAATAGATCTTCAGAACGACCTGGTAGCTAAAGTTGGTCCGGTTGAAAAAATGGCATTTAAAGCCTTTGTTTTAGATGCTGAACTTTATGGCAACATAGAGAAAAAAATAGGTGCAGAAATGCTCAAGGCTTTAAAAACACCAGGCAAGTTAGATAAATATGCCGCTATTGATGGTTTGCAGGCTAAACTGCTGGAAACTATGCAGGCTGAGCTTGGCGCTGATGTTTTTGCTGAAAAACAAAAAGAGATAAAAGAAATTTTTCATGATATTGAAAAGAACGCTGCCCGCAGTTTAATGCTTGACGAGAAGATCCGCGTTGACGGCAGACAATTTGATGAGATCAGAAAATTATCTTCGGAAGTTGGCTTATTGCCGAGAACGCACGGTTCTGCACTCTTTACCAGAGGCGAAACACAAGCGCTGGTTATTACAACTTTAGGTACGGCCGATGATGAGCAATTGATCGACAGTTTAGAACCAACGTATAAGAAGAAGTTCTATCTGCATTACAATTTCCCGCCTTATTCGGTTGGTGAAGTTGGTGCAATGCGCAGCCCTGGCCGCCGTGAACTTGGCCATGGTAATTTAGCGGAACGGGCTTTAAAAGCTATTATTCCCGCCCATAAAGATTTTCCTTATACCGTGCGAGTTGTTTCGGAAATTACCGAGTCTAACGGTTCTTCTTCAATGGCTTCGGTCTGCGGCGGCTGTCTTTCACTGATGGATGCCGGCGTTCCTGTTAAAGCTCCTGTGGCTGGTATTGCCATGGGTTTAATTAAAGAAGAAAACAAATATCAAATTTTGACCGATATCATGGGCCTGGAAGATCATTTAGGGGATATGGACTTTAAAGTTACCGGCAGCAGAGAGGGTATTACCGCTTTGCAGATGGATATTAAAATTGTTGGTATCACTAAAGAGATCATGAAGGAGTCGCTGGAAAAAGCGCTGACTGCCAGACATAAACTGCTTGACCATATGGCGACAGTTTTAGCCGCACCGCGCGCTGACCTTTCTAAATACTCACCGCGCCTGGAAGCTGTAATGGTGCCTAAGGACCGCATTGGTGAGATCATTGGGCCAGGGGGCAAAATGATCCGTGAAATTCAGGAGCGTTTTGGTGTAGCTATTAATATTGATGATACCGGCAAATGTTTAATTGCTTCGCCTAACAAAGAGGCTTTGGATGGTGCCGCTAACTATATTAAAGGTATTGTTAAAGAGATAGAAGTAGGCGAAGTTTATGAAAAAGCGGAAGTTGTTAATATTACTTCTTTTGGCGCTTTTGTAGAGGTAGCGCCCGGCAAACAGGGGTTAGTGCATATTTCTGAAATTGCCCCGGAAAGAATTGCCAGAGTAGAAGATAAATTGCAATTAGGTGATATTGTTAAAGTTAGATGTATCAAGGTTGATGACCAGGGTAGAGTGAACTTTACAATAAAAAATGCTTAAGCCTGATTATAAAATAGAAAAACTGACAAATGGTTTAACGATAGTGCTGGAAGAAATTCCGGCACTGCGTTCGGTCTCTGTTGGTATTTTGGTCGGCACCGGCTCGAGCTCTGAGACCGAAGAAATAGCCGGTATTTCTCATTTTGTAGAGCATATGCTTTTTAAAGGAACGGCTAAACGTTCGGCCTATGATATTGCCAAAGAGATAGACGCTATTGGTGGCAAGATAAATGCCGGAACCGACAAAGAATATACTAGTTATTATGCGGTAGTTCTGGATACCCATCTGGATGTTGCCATTAATATTTTATCTGATATGTATCTCAATAGTGTTTTTGATAAAGATGAGATCAATAAAGAACGGAATGTGATTTTAGAAGAGATCGGCATGTATGAAGATACACCAGATGAAAATATTCACGATCTGGCCTGTCAAAATATTTTAGACGGCCATCCCTTAGGACGCACAGTTTTAGGTTCAGCCGAATCAATTAAAAAGATCAATAAAGAAAAATTGCTAGATTATTTTAAAAAAAATTATACGCCGGACAATACTATTATTGCGGTGGCGGGTAATTTTAAGGCGGACGAGGCGCTGGCTTTAATTAAAGAAAATTTTAGTCGTTTACCGGGCAAAAGAGTAATTCTGCCGGAGCCGGAAATTAATATTAAGCCGGGAACAAAGATCTATAAAAAAGAGACAGAACAGGCCCATCTTTGCTTGAGCACTAGAGGGGTCTCTTTTAAAGATGAAGACCGTTTTGCGCTTTCTCTTTTGTCTTCTGTGCTTGGCCGCAATATGTCCTCCCGTCTTTTTCAGAAAATTAGAGAACAAAAAGGGCTGGTCTATTCTATTTATACGTATCCTACTTTTTTTAAGAATGCCGGTATTTTTACTTGTTATGCCGGGACGAATGTTAAAAACGCGCAAGAGGTAGTTGATATAACTTTAAAAGAGTTCCAGCTGCTCAAAGAAAAGGGTATTACCGCCGAAGAGCTGTCGCGCGTTAAGGAACAGCTGAAAGGCAATATGGTGCTGGGTATGGAGAGTTCTTCCAGCAGAATGAGCTGGTTGGCTAAGTCCTACTATTATTATAATGAAGTAAAAAATTTAGATGAGGTCTTTAAAAAGATCGACCGGGTTTCGGCCGATGATGTTCAGCGGCTGGCCAATAAATTTTTTATCAGTGAAAGTTTGCAACTGACGGCTATTGGTAACTTTCCCAAAAAGAATTTTTTTCAGGAGTTAATATGTTAGAACTTTTAGTAAATCGTTTACCTGGTAATGAAGATCTGCCGATGTTGCAGTATATGACCGAGCATGCTGCCGGTATGGATATTGTGGCGGCAGTAAAAGAAGAAATGATCCTTTTGCCGGGTGAAACAAAATTAATTCCCACCGGCTTAAAGATAGCTGTGCCTAACGGTTATGAAGCTCAGGTTAGACCGCGTTCCGGCTTAGCACTCAAAAAAAATATTGGTGTTTTAAATAGTCCGGGAACAATAGATTCTGATTACCGCGGTGAAGTAGGTATAATTTTAAGTAATTTCGGTAAAGAGCCTTTTGCTGTTAACCGCGGCGACCGGATAGCGCAAATGGTAATAGCACCGGTTGTTCAGGTGAAGATCGTTGAGGTTAATGAGCTCAGTGAGACAGCGCGCGGGGCGGGTGGTTTTGGCTCGACCGGCGGACATCAGCAGCTTTAATTAGCAGCGAATAAATTTCATTTAAATTGATTTTTTGATATGTTACAATGGTTACCTAACCGGTTGGTTGCAATTTGGTAAAGGGAGCAATAACAATTGAAAAAAGAGGAAGAACTTTCTACCAGAAAAAAGATCCTGAACGCCGCTAAATATGAGTTTGCGCAAAAAGGTTATGCTGGCGCCCGCACTAATGAAATTGCTTTACGGGCCGGTGTTAATAAGGCGATGCTCCACTATTATTATAAAAACAAAGATACGCTCTATGAAGAGGTTTTGGAATATTATTTGAAATTTGATAAAAGAATTGAATTATATAATTACATTGAAAAATTAAATATTTCTCCTGCTGCTAAACTGTATTTAATAGTAAAAATTCTTTTTAAGACAACTTTTGAGGCCAATGACCACGATATTAACCGCTTAATTAGCCGGGAGATAGCAGAAAAAGGTCCTAAATTCAGGCTCCATCATAAAAAATTTTTTGTTTCGCGGATGAATATAATAGAAAGTATTGTCAACGAGGGGATAGCTAAAAAAGAATTTTTTGTTAAAGATCCGGTTTCTTTTATTTTTGCGGTTTTATCTCTTTTTTTATCGCAGCCGATGCTTCTGGAAATCTATGAGGGGACTCCCTTCTATGATCGGTTTAATGAAAACAAAGAACAGCTCTGGCAAATGTATGAAAAACATTTACTAGTACTTTTGGAGACTATGCGGACCAGTGATCTGGCAATAGAGCAAATTAAACAAAAATTGCCGTCGCTTAATAAAGAGATCATGAGTGAGATAGACGATAAGATCTCCGAAATACTGAAGATCTAAGAGTCTTTTTTTACCGATCTTTTTATTAAAAGTTCATTTAAGATGTTATAATATTTACATATATTTAAAGGGGGAATTATTTATATGTCAAAATTATGGGGTGGCCGCTTTGAACAGGAAACCGCACAAGCGGTAAAAGTTTTTACCGAATCTATTTCTTACGATTATCGTCTTTATCCTTATGATCTTAAGCTGAATTCCGCTTATGCCGGCGCCTTAAAAGCGGCCGGAGTTTTGACTGCTGCGGAGTTAAAGCAGATAAAAACAGCAATAACCGAATTGGCTCAAGAAATTGAGCAGGGTAAAGTTGACTTTGATCTGGAATTGGAAGATATCCATATGAATATTGAGGTCTTATTAATAAAGAAAATAGGTGACGTGGCCAAAAAGATCCACACCGGCAAGAGCCGCAATGATCAGGTAGCGACAGATATTAGGATGTATTTAAAAGAGACCATTCTGAATATCCAGAATTTACTGGATAATTTAATGAAAACCCTGGTTGATCTGGCAGAGAAAAATATTGATGTAATTATGCCCGGTTATACTCATTTGCAGGCGGCGCAGCCGGTCTTGTTGGCGCACCATTTGCTGGCTTATGTGGAGATGTTTAGGCGCGATAAAGCGCGCTTGGCCGATTGTTTTGTCCGGACCGATGTTCTGCCGCTTGGCTCGGCGGCGCTAGCGGGAACAACCTTTAATATTGACCGTGCTAAACTGGCGGCTGAGCTGGGTTTTAGCGAAATATCGGAAAACTCCATGGATGCTGTCTCTGACCGTGATTTTATTGTGGAATTTCAAGCTGCCGCGGCGCTTTTAATGGTTCATTTGAGTAGAATGTCTGAAGAGTTAATTATCTGGAATTCGCAGCCGTTTGGTTTTATTGCTTTAAGCGATGCTTTTTCTACCGGGTCTTCAATAATGCCGCAGAAAAAAAACCCAGATATTCCGGAGCTGGTGCGCGGCAAGACCGGTGGAGTTATAGGCAATTTAATGGCGATCTTGACTACAATTAAAGGGTTGCCGTTAACCTATAACCGTGATTTGCAGGAAGATAAAAAAGCTCTTTTTGCGACAGTAGAAACACTGGAGGATTCATTGATAGTTCTGAACGGCCTGTGGTCTTCGCTGAAGTTTAATAAAGATAAAATGAATAGAGCGGCTCTGGACGGTTATTCAACCGCTACCGATCTGGCTAATTATCTTGTTGCTAAAAACATTCCTTTTAGGGATGCGCATGAGATCACCGGCAGTATAGTTAATTATGCTGTTAAGAAAGATCTTGCTCTGGAAAATATCTCTTTAGAAGAATATCAGAAATTCAGCCCTAAGATCGGGCCGGATATTTTTAAAGCGATCTCGCTCGCTGTTTCTGTGGCTGCGCATAATGTTAGCGGCGGCACTGCTGTAGCGCAGGTTAAAAAAGCGCTGGCCAGATTAAAGAAAAAATTATAGGTATTAAAAAAGGGGGAGGTAGAGATGTTAAAACTAGCTCTAACAGCTGAGGATATTTCTAAAATTAAAAGTGAGGTTATTGTTTTTCCCTTATTTGAAGGTGAAGAGGGTCTAAGTTTTATTAAAACAGGGGAGCTTAGTAAGAAACTAAAAAAAGCACTTGAGTTAAAACGTTTTGCCGGTAAGCTGGCGGAAATTATGGAAGCGGATGCGCCGGCAGAGTATGGTGCTGATAAAGTTTTTTTTGTTGGCCTGGGTAAAGCGGTAGACTTTACAGTTGATAGAGCCAGAAGCGCTGTGGCGGCGGCAGTCCGCAAAGCCCAAAAGAGCAAATATAGTTCAATGGTGTTTTACGCCATTAAAGCAGCAGCGCTTGAAGAGAGTGCCCTGGTTTATGCTCAATTAGAAGGTGCTTTTTTGGCCGGCTATACTTTTGCCGGTCTTCATCAAAAAGAGAAGCAAGATAAAAAATTAAAAGAATTTTCTTTGATAGTTAGCTCCGTTAAAGAACAATATAAGAATTTACTTAAAAAAGCCCAAATAGTTCAGCTGGCCGTGGCGCAGGCCAAAGACCTGGTCAATTTACCGGCCAATATTGTAACGCCCGGCTATTTAGCTAAACAAGCGCAAGCCATTGCCGCTAAAAATTCCAAAATAAAGTTAAAAATAATTTCTTTGTCAGAAGCAAAGAAAATGGGGATGGGCGGCTTTTGTGCGGTGGCCCAAGGGACAGCGGAAGCGCCGAAATTTATTGTTTTAGAGTATCAAACCGGCGCCAAGGAAACTATTGGTTTAGTAGGCAAAGGGCTTACTTTTGACAGCGGCGGTATTTCCTTAAAGCCGGCCAAAGGGATGGGGGAAATGAAAACCGATATGAGCGGTGCGGCTACGGTGCTGGGCGCTTTTAAGGCTTTAACGGAGTTAGGTGTTAAAAAAAATATTATTATTGTTATTCCCGCTACTGAAAACATGCCTGGCGGAAAAGCCTATAAACCTGGCGATATTATTAAAATGTACAGTGGCTTAACAGTGGAGATAAACTCTACCGATGCTGAGGGGCGGCTGATCTTAGCGGATGCCCTTTGCTATGCGCAGAAAATTGGCGCCAAGAAAATTATCAACTATGCTACGCTGACCGGCGCCTGTTTGATAGCTCTTGGTCAGACCAGAACAGGCTTAATGAGCAATGACAATGCTTTTGCTCAAGAATATTTAAAAGCTGCAGAGCTGAGCGGTGAAAAACACTGGCAGCTCCCCTTAGATGAAGAATATGAGGAGCTCTTAAAGTCTGGTGTAGCGGATACGCTCAATAATAGTGAATCGCGTTATGCCGGCACTATTTCGGCCGGTAAATTTTTGGAGAAATTTATTGAGAAAGGGACTAAGTGGATCCATTGTGATATTGCCGGAACTGCTTATCTTTCTGCACCGCAACGCTATCTTGATAAAAATGCCACCGGCGTGGCCATTAGGACACTGGTGGAATTATTGCTTTAAATTGTATCTTTTTTAAGTAAATTGCATCATAATTGATATAAAAAATAGGAGGTAATCATTATGACAGTAAAAGATATTAACGAAGCGAATTTTAAGAATGAGGTGTTAGATGCTCAGATACCGGTTATTGTTGATTTTAACGCCGAGTGGTGCGGCCCTTGCAAAATGATGGCACCTATTTTTGATAAAACAGCGCAAAAAATGACCGATGTTAAGTTTTGTACCATTAATACCGATGAGAATCAAAATGTAGCGATGCAATATAATATTACCGGCATTCCCTGTTTGATCATTTTTAAAAACGGTGTTGAGGTCAAACGCTTAGTTGGGTTACAGTCGGAAAATTCGTTAATTGACCAGCTTAATAGCGTTAAGTAATTTTTTTTATTGTTTTATTAAGAAAAGAGCCTGGTTAAACCGGGCTCTTTTTATTTATAGATATGTTGTTAATTCTGTCAGTGGTTTTCTGGTCTTTTCTCTGCCCTGGTCATTGGGGTAGCCCAGCGGTGTAAAGACCAGCGGCTCTTCATTGTCCGGCAGTTCTAGTTCTATTTTAGCGGCCTGGGCGTCAAAGGCGCCTATCCAGCAGGTGCCAAGTCCCTCATTGGTGGCAGCTAAAATTAGATGGTCAAAAACTATGGCAATATCTATTTCATTATAATTTTTACCATCATTTCTAATAAAACTTTTTTCTTCTATACCGCAGATCAAAATAACATAGGGTGCTTCTGTGAACCAATCGCGGTGATAGATCTTTTGTAGTTTTTCTTTGTTCTTTTGGGTATCAATTATATAAAGTTTGAACGGCTGGCTATTCTTAGCCGTTGGCGCTAAACGGGCCGCCTCTAGTACTTTTGTCAATTTTTCTTTTTCCACAGGTTTAGAAAGATATCCTCTGATGCTTTTGCGCTTATTTATTAGATCTGTGAATTCCATTTGGTTTTCCTTTTTTTATTTGAGTTGGAAAGACAAGCTTTCCACTCAATATGTTTTTTAATATAAATTAATTATTTAAAAAATCAACCATTATTTTTACTTTTTCTTTATTTATGTACATATAAGGTAGTTTGTAATATTTTTTTGGTAGATTGAATTTTTGAGGATTGTTTTTTATATATTCAATTGAGGTTAAAAACATTTTAGAATTATTTTTGATTTTGAAATCAAAAGATTTTTGCCAAAATTTATCTTTAAATGAATGATTATCTCTAATTTTTTTGTATGATAATGATTTGAATTGTTGCATTATTTTAGATATGTTAAATTTGCCGGGCTTTAAAGAAATGTGTAGGTGGTCTGGCATAAAAGTAAATGCAAATAGTTCAAAATCTAATTTTATTTCTAGTTCTAATAGCAGTTCGGATATAGTTTGAGTGAATTTCGTTTCTTCAAAGAAATTAAATCTGTCAGTAATATTACATGTTAATAATTGTGGGGTATCGTCTCTATATATTCTATTTATAGTCATTTGTTTATTATATAACGTATTGAGCGGAGAGTTTATCTCTCCAGCTCAATACATTAGGTGATCCAAAACATCATCATGCAACAACCCATTGCTGGAAATAGCTGTTCCGTCATAAATGGAGCTATTGTTTTTAAAAGATGTAAATTTTCCACCCGCTTCTTCAATAATTAGTTTAATGGGGGCAATGTCCCAGGGGGAGACTATCGGGTCTACGGCAAACTCGCCGCTGCCTTGTGCGACCAGCATGTGCTGATAAAAGTCGCCAAAACCGCGCTGCCGGGCTGTTTGAGTGAGTAATTTGCCGATATTTTTAGTGAAGTTTTT
>CAYUXF010000057.1:8710-10115 GCA_964448755.1 uncultured bacterium | reverse complement strand
ATCTGATTGGTCGCTTAAAATACAGAACAAGTTATGGCCAGAACTGTCTGCAGCAGATATTTTGGATAATAAAGAGGACTTAATAAAAAATATAATAAACAAAGGGAAATTGACAGCTTCCGCTAACGATTTTGTTTTTAGGTCTATTAGAGTTGATGCCAATGAGATCCCCGGAGGAGAGAAGTTTGATAAGCAGATAAAACTGGTTATTGATAAATATATTACTGAAATAGATAACACTAAAGAAAATTTTGATTTTACCGATAATACACAAGAAAAATATGATGGTCTGGACCTATCATTTATCCGCTACTATCGCCATGTGCCCGATATCTCTCAGCTCAATAAACCAAACAATACTAACGCTTATCTGCTGGGTGAGAATTTAAGTGATCAGCTGAAGCGAATGCTTTTGACGCTGATTGAGGAAAACAAAAAATGGCCGGGTCTCTCTGTTAAAGCGACATTTGAAAAAATGCGAAAAGATTATTTTGAGGCTTCAGATAAAGCGGTGGATATGAAAATAAAAGTTGAACGCGGCAAGACTTTTAAATTTTTTGATCAGATCGATGAGTATGCTGAACTCTTGAATAAGCTATTTGATAATCTAAAGGATCTCAAGGACAGTGATCCCAAAATTATTTTAGAAACATTAAAGAGTAAGATCGAAAAAGATCTCCAGACTGAAAAAGATAAAATTCTGAGAAAAAAGGATCTAGACAAAAATGCCCTGGCTGAAATAAATGATAAGCTAAGTACATTTTATAGAATTTTTTATGCTACCGATACGGTAAAAGACCGCAATAATGTCGGCTGTTATTCTAATGCCGATAAAGATAATTTTTTCTATAGTTTTTTTACCGATGTTCTCTCGTATGGCTGGGGGATGAATAAAGACGGTGAATTAACTAAAAATAAATATACGATTATTTTTCAGGGCCCGCAGGATTTTACTTATCAGGTTAAGGTACATAATGGTAAACGCAGTGCCAATATGCTGCAAAAAGCGGCGGTAGTGGATATGGACGATGCCCAGGACAGGGTTTTTGCCGAAGAGGGAGAGCAGGGTCTTCAGCCGCCTACTGGCTGTGGCGGCTGGCGCCAAAATTATATGGTCCGGATCAACGCGCTGTATGATATTACCGATATCAAGTCTCCTGACAAGGTTTTGGTTGAGGAAATTGTGGCCAAACTTAAATACTATATTGCAATTGGCGACTATCAGAGTGCAAAAACAGAAGTGATAGATAAATATTTGTCTGCAGAATACGAAAAAGAAGTTGACAAAAAAGATAAAGATTTAAGGATAGAGACAAGGGCAACTGTTTTAGAAAAAGTACCAGAAATTAAAAATAGATTAGGTGAATTTTTTGAAGAGGAAAATCTAATATTTAAAAAAAATATT
>CAYUXF010000057.1:0-8610 GCA_964448755.1 uncultured bacterium | reverse complement strand
GAAAATGATATTAAAAACAGTGATTTGACTGAAGCTGGCAAGGCAGAATTATTAATCATTTTCAAACAGTCTTCGAAAAAGGCTGCTGTTACAAGGGCAACTGTTTTAGAAAAAGTTCCAGAAATTGAAAATAGATTGGGCAAATTTTTTGAAGAGGAAAATTTAATATTTAAAAAAAATATTGAAAATGATATTAAAAACAGTGATTTGACTGAAGCTGGCAAGGCAGAATTATTAACCATTCTTCAACAGTCTTTAATAAGTGAAAAAAGAACAGTGGCCTATATAAAGAAAATGGCAGCGATGAATAATAATGAGATTGAAAGCCTTGGCAATAAGATCATTAAAAGGAACAATAGAAAATTTTTAAAGCGGTTTTTGGCGCTTAATCTTATCTCTGTTGGTGTCGTTTTAACTGTTCCTTTTGCAGCGCCGGCCTGGGGCCTGGTTATTTTGGCCAATGTTCTGCTTTTTGGCAGTACGCTTCGTGTTGCAGATAGGGTCAATACAGTTAGTTCGGTTTTACGGATGGGCAGTGAAATGCTTATTAAAGGGATCTTAGCCTTTGGGGTTATTGCCGGTGCTGTTCAGCTTTTTTCTTTGGCCGGGCTTATTTCGCTAGCTCTTTTTCAGCCTTTCTTAATAGTCGCCATACTGGCTTCTTTTGGTGTGACATTCTCTCTTTTAAATAAGTTTAGTCTGGTTGATCTGGTTAATAAAATTTTTAAAGATAAAGAAGACAATATTCTTTTTCTGGGCCGCACACAGGTTCGTCTGGAAACGGAACGCGGCGACAGCGCTGTTGAGGACCAGGCGGCCAGCTTAGGTATTATGATGTCTCATCATAATGGCGAACGGGTGCCGACTTCCGGTTTTTATGCCGATGCAGAAGGCGATTATCTTACCGCCAAAGGGCAGTTCCAGCGTTGGTTTGCCGCCACGGTAGAGCTCTTGGCCAGAACAGTAAGAGATAGAGCGCTGGCTAAAAACAGACAAAAATCACAAGACCTTCATCACGCTATTTACGAAAAACACAAAGAGGTTATGCATACAAAAACCTTGCAGTATAGTTTTCCGTTAATTTCTATGCCACAGTCAATTTTCTTTGCGGTGTTGTCCGGGTTCTGTTTACTGGCTATCCCGGCGTTTGCCTTTTATCCTGTTTTAGGTATTTCTATGATCGTGCCGATGACGACGTTATCTTCTTTTTCTGTGGTAGCTTATGCGCAATTAATGAGATTAATTAATAGATTCAGGTATCAAATGGGCTATTCCCTGAGTGATGGCAAAGCCTCTCTGGCAAGAATGGCGGTAATTACTACTGAGCTGATAGCAACACTGGCCAGAATAATTTGTGAAAAGATCAAGCTGCCCTTTAATGTTACAAAGCCTGTTGATCCGCCAATTAGACAGCGAATAGCACATGAAATAGCCAAGAGGGCTAGAGCAATAAACGTTGCTATTTTTGCCGGTTTGGCACGGCTTGGTTTAGCTGCGGTCCCGTTAATGTTTGGTACATTGCCTATTACAATCCCCTTTTTGCTTGATCTTGCCGTAGCCTCTTTTGTTGTTTCTTTGTTTGTATCTAAACCGGATAATTCTACGGATAAAGGCGATAAGATCCGGCTTTCTCTGGTTTGGCGTACCGGTCTGCGGGCAGGAGCGATAGTTGGCGCAGCAACAGGTACCGGCATGCTTTTAGTTGGTGGTTTTTCGCCTTTTTTTACCGCGCTTGGTCTGGCGGCACTTTCGGCCAGTTATCTGTTGCCGCCGTTATTTAAAGCAGACAGTCCTTATGAATTAAAAGGGATCATTAGAACTAATTTGAGAGCTCAAGTTAGTAAATTTAATGAGAATGCTAATAAATTAAAAGAGTTTTTGTTTGCTAATCTGGAAAAAACTGTTGAGAAATTGGAGCAGGGCGCCTCTGTAAAAATTATTGCTCCTGCGGTAGCGGCAAGTGCTGTTGTGGGTTCTTTTTTTATGCCGCTGGTTGGGATAGTTGCTAGCGGTATTGTGGTCCTTTTTTGGGCGCTTAATACTTTTTTTTCAATTCGCAATACTACAAACTTTGTTGAACAAATACCTGGTGTTCTAGATGACAGCTCAATTAGAGAAAAAGTAAAGGCTGTTTATAAAATTGAAATTGAAGGGGGCAAATAATAATGAGCGGCATTGATAATTTAAACAATCGCGTGAACGGCAATTATCAGATCGCCGGAAATTTTGGCGTAAACAATAACGCACCGCTCGATCCTTATCAGCGTAGTTCTTTTGTTAAAGCAGATGATTCGGTGTTTGTTTCTAATAATCTTTACGCTAAGCCGTTAGGACGCGATTTTGTTAATATTTTAGCTCAACCGCTTTTTAATACCTGGAATAGCGGTCTTAGTAATTATTTGCAGGCACTGCCAGCAGATAATAAAGATATTTTTTTTATTGCTGATCCTTCACAGGAAAACAAAATAGTTTCAGAAGGCCAGTCCTACTGGATGCTGGCGGCAGTACTTTTAGCGGAAAAAGATCCTGCTAAAGCCCAGCAATATAAACAAAAGTTTGATGGTTTGTTTAATGGTTTAAAAGAGATGATCAGATTATCTCAAAGCCGCGGTAACAAAGGGGTTTTTCCGGCCTGGGCCGTAGCTATTAAGAACGGCAAACTTGTCCCTAACGACAAATTGCCCGGGCCGCTTAACTCTGCTTCCGATGCTGATCTTGATATGTTTAAAGCTCTGCTGAAAGCGAGAGAGGTTTTTAAAACAGAAGAATATGATAAATTCTTAGAAGCCTATTTGATCCCTAATAATGGTAAGCCAGCCCCTGCGCAAGCTCTTTTTATAAAAAAAGGGCCGTATTATGTCCTAAAGCCTTCGGAAGATTGGAATGATTTTGTTTTTGTTGATTATTTTTGTCCGGGGACGGCGGTAGAGATCTCTAAGTTTCTTGAATCCAGAGGACATAAAAAAGATGCTGCGGAGTGGACTAAAATAGCCAAAGGTAATTTTGATCTCTTGGTTGATATTATCAAGATAACCGGCGAGGTGCCGGCTAGAGCGCAGTTAGAAATAACGGAAAAAGGATTAAAGGGAGTTAATGTTTTAGACCATCAGAGTTTTGATGGTATTAGAGGCCCCTGGCGGTTGGCCGATTCATTGCAATATAAAGAGATCCTGGATCCTAAATTTGATTCAAAAAAGATATTGCAAAAATATCTTTCTAATTGGGATAAAACCAGCGGGGAGGTTGGTGTTCTACGGCCGGTTATGTATTTGCCGCTAGCCTATGCTCTTAATGATGAAAAACAAGCAGAAATTTTAGAAAAAGAAGCCATTAAGAATTTTAAAAATGGTTGTGTTTATGAACAAAAGGACAAATATTATGAAATGACCCTTTCAATGCTTTCTTTACTTGATATTTCTCGCACCCAAAAAGCGGAATCTTCTTTTTTTAACGGTTCTTCTCTAGATAAGGCTGAAAAAGTACAGAGAAGTTTTGATGCAAAGGTTTTTGAGGTCTGGGCTAATGTTAAAAATTATGTAGTAGATAGTTTTCGTAATTTTAAACACCGCCTTTATGATCTTGGCAGTAATAAATCGGCAGAATATAAAGCCTGGGTAGATAAATATTATAAAACACAGGAAATAAATGGCATTACTTGCGGTTATATTGAAACAACGGCGGAAACCTCGCCTGTTTTAATGAAAAATGGTATTAAAACCGCTATGACATCAAAAGCCTTGTCAGAAGGTTTAATGTTGGCGGTTTCTAACGGTGACAGTTTAAAATTTTGGCAGCTTTTTTCTACTATTAAAAACTTATCTAAAAATAATTATTTTAATACGGACAAGACAACCAGAATGCTGCCCTGGGCTGTTAATGAAAAACTGGAAACAATTTCAGTTTATGAAAAAGATTTTGTTCTTCCTTTTAAAGAGGGTTTACCGCAATTTATTGCTAAGTATAATGCTAGGTATAAATATGAAAAATATCGCTATGAAGGAAAGACCGGACCACTTTCAGTTAAAGGCAAAATAGAGAACGCAGAAGAGATCGCCGAGCTTAAAAAATGTTACCAGGCGGAAAAGGGCAGCGCTATGGAGAAAAGGATAGATGACCTTGTTAGTTCTTCATATGAAAATTATGGCCGGTTAGTTTTAGATTGTCGTTCTTCTGCTACGGATGCCGACCTGGATATAATTGTTGCGTTAACCAAGGCGTATCAAAATATTTCTATGAACGCCAATGAACGAAAAGAGTTATTAAGCTGGATAAATTTATTTTCTGCAGAGTTTAGTAAAAATAGTGTTCAGACAGTTTCAAATGTCAGTGGTTTTTCGGACAAAGAAAATAAAGATATCTATGTTTTAAAATCTGGTTGTTTTTTAAAGTTTAACTATGGTGAAATGGAATATTACCCGGCATATGCAAATTTACCCGGCTTAAAAACGCTTGCCGATTTTTATAATGGTGAAAATATTGGCAATAATGATATGCAAAAAGCGATGTTTTTTAAAAAATTAGCGGATGATACAAGTTCTTTAAATAAAAAGATTTTAAAAGGAAATAAAGAGCAATGGCCGGTTAAAGTTACATTGTACTTTGATGCGGCAGATAATAACGGTGAAGCTTTAATAATAGGTAATAAAGTTCTTCCGGATAAAAACTCTTTTTATTATCAAAAAAACGAATGGCGTTTAAATGAGGATTATTTTGAGAATTATAAAAATAATAGTGATCTTTCTTTTAATGCCGGGGAATATGAAAAAGAGACCGAATTTGTTTTAAGAAAAGATGCGCAAAAGCTTTTTGTGGGAGAAAATAAAAACATTGATCCTCTAAATATGCAGTTTGTAACTCCTTCCTCTCACATAGGGCCGTTATTGCTGAATATACAAATTCCACAAGAAAATTATGCCGGCGGTTGGTGGGCAGGCCGTACCGAAAATTCTTTTATAGATTATATTCAGAGTGTTGAAAAGAATGCTCCAGATCAAGATGAAACTAATTGGGACCCGGTTAAAGATAACTCCGATTGGTTTTATCGTCAGTATTTAATGTTAATGGGCAGTGATACTGCCGGTTATGCGAAAATGTTGGATAAATATATTATGTTCAGAACAGAAATGTATGGCGATCAAAAAGAAGCAATTCTGGACCAACTTTATCAAATAGGTGTTAGTCGGAGATACCGAGAACTGGAAATATGTAAGGGTTGTATTTCAGATGCTACCAGGATGCTTTTTTATAAATTAAATCTTCTGGCTAAAGAGCAAAATTATCTGCCAATGATCCGGCAGAGTGCTGTAGTGCTTGGCGAAAATGAAAAAGATGGCATCAATGGTGATTTTGCAGCAGCGATAAATGGTAATGTCCAAGAAATAGAAAAAACCGGCAATACGGATCTTTTAAAAATAGCCATTGAAAATAATATAAGAAAAGAATTGAAGAATATTTATGTTAAAAAAGGCATCATCACTAACAATGATATTAATGATCTTTGGCGCAAATATGAAAATACCGGACATTATAATTTATATGGCAGTGTCAGTGATACCGACCAAAAGAAACGCGCTAATTTTCAGGCGATGTTTTATGCTAAAGTTATTTTTCATAAAGGGCTTTCGCGGGAGGTTTTTGATAGCGCCGCTGAAAAATTATTGGCAAATGGCGATAACGCCAATGTTCTTAAGGCCTTAACTTTGCGTGCTGCTAAAAAAGGAGAACAAGCGGCACTTCTTGATATTGCTAATGTCTTGGAGGGAAGAACAGATAGTCCACGTAGCGCGTATGCTTCTATTTTAAATAAAATAAAAACCAATAGCGCAAAAGATGCTTCTGATATTGCGCTTATGCGCAAAGACTGGTATGCCTGGGGCAGCTTTGTTGCCGATATCTCCAACATGATGTATTTGGTATCCAGCAGTTCAAATAATCCGCCGCCTCTGACACAGCGCAATTTAGCGGAGAAAATTCTAGATAAAGAATTTATTGGTTTGTATAAAAATAAAGGAAATACTTATTGGGAAAATCATCATATGGTTTATGCTGTTAATAAGAGAATTCAAATAGAAAAAACAGCCGGTTCTCCTGTCTTATTTAATGAGGCATATAACTGGCAAAGAGAACTTGCCAGGAAGAAAAACGAAGCTTTTGATTATAAACACTATAATGCCTATGCCTATATACGCACGGCGCAGTTCCAAATACTTTTTAATTTTTTGCAGGAATTCGGCAGAGATGATGCGGTTATTTCCGAGATCAACTATATTTTAAATGATCCAATTGTAAAGAGTATAGATTATGTGCACGAGCCGTTACAGGAACAATTTACTAAATGGTTAAATGAAAATAAATAAGCTGAGGTATAAAAAACAAAAAAACCGGGTATATATTAATTATAACCGTTTTTTAGGAGAAACATAGGTATGCTGATTAATACATATAGAATATTAAATAATTTTATCTCTGGCATAGATAAACAAAATGCTAAAAAAGAGCAGGAAACTCGTTTATTTAAAACAGCCAATGATACACTGAAAAAAATCAAACCAATAGAAAATAAAAAAGCTGATATAGATGAATTTTATAAAGAAATATTGCCTAAGCTTTCTAATGAAGATGCCGTTAAATTTAGCTTAGCTGCTTTGAATAAGCTCAAGAAAAAAGAAGAATATAAATACAAGATCCTAATAACCCGACCGACAACCAGCTCGAGAGAAGACGGAAACAGATCAAAGATCAAAACAAGTCCGGATAGGAATATTGCTTTTCTTCATTACTGGAAATATTTATTAAGAGCGCCGGCCGGCAATAAAATTTTTTATAAAAAAGATATTAAAATAGATGACCTGAAACCAAACGAGCTTGATTGGTATCATTCATTATTACTAGAAGCGGATGATGCTGATTACAAAAGATTAAGAGAAGGTGAAAAAGATACCGATGCTTCAATAAAGTATATTGATTATTTGCGCAATAATCCCAATCCGCGAACTGCCGAGCTCGAGAAATATTTAAATACACCGCTTACTACAAAAATGAAAAAAGACGCGGCTAGACGGATCTTTGATAGATATTTAGAAGACAAAAAATTAGTTAGCAGTTATTTAAATAAAGACAAAAATAATAAAATAAGCACACTTATTAATTTGAGAATTTTCAATGAGCAAGAACGCGCGTTTCTAGATGCGAGAGTGAAATTTATTGGTGATAAAAATTATGTTTACAAATTAACGGCTAAAGACGAGAGTGCCAAATATGACAAAGAGAGTGAGAAAGATGAGGAAAGAGATAATTATTATTTACAATTAGATAAATTTCGTCTGGCCGCAGAAAGTGATATTCGGCAGGGGAATTTTAAGTCAGCTATAAAGAAATATGAAAGAATTGTTAGTGCGGGAGCTAACCCTAATGTGGAATATGCTTTTTTATATGCCAAATGCTATGAGCGGTCTGACAAAAAAGACAATGATGCGGCATCTTTTGCAAAAAATCACCGAGAGTATTTTTATAAAGCTATTGAACAAAAATTAAATCATGGCGAGAAAACAAAATTAGCCTGGGCCGCTAAGGCAATGCTGGATGCGGACAGAGATATAGATAGTTTTGATGCAAAAATAGCTAAACTTAATTTAGCTCAAGAGAATAGAACAGTTTATTTGAAAATGCAGGAATCTAAGATCGATGTTTTACTCGAATTGGGGAGACACAATGCGGTTTTAAAAGCGGTTAATCTTATTGAAAATAATTATCCTGATCTCTCGCCAGACGAACTGGTGGCCTTAAAGAAAAAATCAATTCTTTCTTATCAGAAAGAAAAAAAACACTACGAAGCCCAGGTTATTGCTAAAGAGTTATTAGCTAAAAATATTTCCGTGGAAAATCGGACAGATTTAGAATTCATTTTGGTTGATAGTGCTATTACCGCAAGGTTAACTAAAGATAAAGTTGTAGGTCAGAGCAAAGAAATAGAGGCTGCGGTTGGTTTATTAAAAGAGCCTGATAATAGAGCTTTGGCAACAGATAAAATTAAATACTATAAAGCGGTTTTTTATAACTATATTTATAGAAAAAAAATAAAAGGAGAAAATTTTACTGCTAAAGAAATAGATGAAATTAACAGATTTATTTTAGACGGCCAAAAAAATATAAAAAATATTGATCAACGCGAATTTGGCTGGCTAATTAAAGATTTTAATCTTAAAGCGGCAGAGCTTAATTATCTTATTGCCCAAGACTTTGACAATATTGACCAGAGAAAAACTTATCTCCAAACGGCAGCTGATTTTAGCGAGAAGGCAATGAGTGTTAATGAGAAAGATATAACAGAAGATGTTATTAATCTTAGCAATAAAATAGCAATGCATAAATTTGCTAATAAAGGATTTTTTGAAAAACTACAATTGACTAAAGCGACAATGACAATGATTAACGAGGTTAAAACAAATTTTGTTTCTAAAAATGAAGAATATATCGACAAATATGGAAATAGTGAAGTTGCTGAAAACACGGAGTCTTCAGAAACAGCCTTGCAAACATACAGTTTTAATCTAGAGGCTGGTTATCCTTTTAGTTCTAATTTTTTTATGTTTGGCAGAATGGGAATTGATC
>CAYUXF010000056.1:0-10237 GCA_964448755.1 uncultured bacterium | reverse complement strand
AAATAGCTCAGCCATATCAGATATAATAATCATTTTTGACATAGTTAACGCAAGAATTTCAGAAAGAGGTTATGAAAAATCAGAAGATATTAATACCATAGTTTATGAAGATCCTAAAATTCTAGAAAAAATAAATATTTTCACTAAATATTTTACTGATTTTGTCGAAAATAAACTTTTAAATAATACAAAAACTCCTTTGCGTCCCTGAAAAAGCTCTTCGGCATTGAACTATCTTCTTCCATTTCTTTAAAAAGTGTATATTTATAATCTAAAATTTTAATATGATGAACAACACCTTCTCTTGTTATTCCCTCTAGAATTTTTTCATTATTAGTAGTAAACATTCTTTTTTTATTACCCTCTAAATCATCATAAAGAAATAAACTCATCGCATAAAAAAGCTCATATTTTTTCAATAAATTCAACAAGGATTCTTTACTTTTATCCCAATACATATCAATCATTGATCTTAATTCCCTAGAACCCATATCTAATTTTTTATCTAAGTAATTTGCAAGAAATTTAACAATATAAATCTCTGTCAATTTTTTATTAGCATAAAAATCACTAACAACATCATCTCGCATTAATTCTAATTTATTTACACTAATCCACGCATTCCTAATTCCCTCCGCAATCTCTTCATTATCCACGAACAGCTCAATCAATTTATTGCGCAAATCTATGATCTTTTGATGTTCTGTTTTCTTATCAAAATACCGCTCGGCATTTGCCAGACGATCTTCAATTGCAAAAGAAAATTCTAATATTTTAGCGTATTTTTCATCAAGACTGTTTTGTTCATCATAACAAAATAATAAAGCGTTATAAAAATCAACAGCCGAATCTTGAAAAATACCCTGATCTCGCTCCGCGGATTTAATCAAAAGCTCCAGTTTTTCTTTGTTTTCTGAAAAAACTTTAGCAGAACCAATATACTGATCATGAAGCAGAACTCTGCTCATAATATAATTGTACCGCTTAACAAAAGTTCCATTGTGCACATTGCGGCAGCTGTCTTTAAGTCGCGTTAGTTTAACCGCAATTTTATCTATGGGCTGCTCATTGAGTATTTTAATGATCTTTTTTTCATCAGCAGAAGTATCACCAAGCAGATCAACATCAAAAACGTTGTTTGCTTGTTTCTCTTTTTGTTCTAAAATTTTTCTTAACATTATTTTATCCTCAGTAATTTGTAATTATAGCTCTTTTAAAGAGCCCTTTTCAATTACTTTTTCAAAAAACCCCTTATTTGTCGTATATTTTCCACAACTGTTGCAATAATTACTTCTTTAGTGATCATTAAATCTTTATTGCCTAATAAATATATTTCCTGTTAAATACCCTCATGCATTTAGGGGAAAAACTCATTACCTATTTAAGCGGTTTGCCGCACGAAGTAATTACTTTATTAATTTCCGCTGTGCCTATTGTAGAACTGCGCGGCGCTATCCCTATTGCCATAGCTATTTTTAAAATGCCGCCGCTGACCGCGCTCTTTTACGGCATCATCGGCTCACTAATTCCCGTTATTCCCATCCTCTTTGCCTTAGAATATCTGGAACCAATCTTGCGCAAAGTCTCTTTTTTCAACACCATAATTGATAAAGTTTTTGAACGGACCCGCTCCAAGAGCCAGATGATCAAAGAACTAGAGCTGATCGGTTTGATCTTATTTATCGGCATTCCGCTACCGGGCACCGGCGTCTGGACAGGCACACTGGCCGCTTATATTTTCGGCCTCAATAAATATCTGGCACTTTTAGCGGCACTTATAGGCACCACTATTGCCGGCATTATCATGGTCTTTTTGAGCAGTTATCTGCATTTAATATTAAAATACTCCGCTTTGATAATTATTGTTATAATTGCAGCAGCCATTGGCTATAAACTATTGAAGAAAAAATAATATTTTTCCAAAATTGTTCAGGGGTGAGGGGTTGAAAATAACAAAAGAAATTAAACAGCTCATCAAGCAGGCTTTTCGTGAAGATGCACCCAAAGGCGATATAACTTCGCGTTACTTTGTTGAGAACAAAGAAGCCTCAGCAGTTTTAATAGCCAAGCAATCCGGCATCCTCTGCGGCATAGACCTGGCCGCCGCCTGTTTTAAATATGCCGACAAAAAAATATCCTTTACCAAACTCCAGCCAGACGGCGCAGAAATTGAAAAAGGGATGGAATTAGCCAGAATCAAAGGCAATCATTTAAAAATACTTTTAGCTGAACGCGTAGCCTTGAACTTTCTGCAATTTTTAAGCGGTATTGCCACCAAGACCAGGACCTTTGTCAAAAAAATAGAAAAAACCAATACAAAAATCCTCGACACTAGAAAAACACTCCCCGGCTACAGAGTCTTGAGTAAATATGCCGTTGTCTGCGGCGGCGGCACCAACCACCGCCAGTCGCTCTCCTCTATGGTCCTGGTCAAAGAGAATCACCTGCACGGCTTAAGTCTTGAGCAATTAAAAAATAAAATAAAGACACTCCGCCGCAGAAATAGAAAGATCAGTATAGAGTTTGAAGCGGAAAATAAAGAACAGGTCGCCAATTTTTTAACACTGCCCATTAACATGCTCATGCTCGACAACATGAGCAATACTGAAATGAAAGAATGTGTTGCTTTGCGCAATAAAATAAACCACAAAATATTACTGGAAGCCTCAGGCAATATGAGCTTAGAAACTATTCTGCCGGCCGCCAAAACCGGCGTCGATTTTATTTCTGTCGGCGCCTTAACCCATTCTGTTGAAGCTTTTGATATTTCGTTACTCGTTTATTAAGGAGCCATCTTGTCAGAGCAAAAAATTTTAATTATCGGCACCGTCTCTTCCGGCAAAACGACCTTCTTCAATAAACTAGTGCGCAAATACTCTATTAAAAAATTTTATTTTCCCGGCACGACCAGCCAGCTGCAACAGGGAGAACTCAAAATAGGTAAAAACCATTATCTTTTTTTTGATACGCCAGGCATCAAAAATTTAATACCAACTACCGAAAATGAACTGATCACCATCAGGCAAATTTTAGAAATAAAACCCGACAAAATAGTTTTTGTAACTAATGAAGAGCATATGGAACAAAACATTCACCTGCTCATTCAGCTGGCCGAACTTGGCATACCATTCATTATTAATTTTTACCGCAAAAATGACTTTGTTCCGGTAGTAACCGAATATGACTACGATAAGATACGTAGTATTTTTCATACCGACATTGTCCACACTACACCTATTTTAAAAAAAGGGCTCCTGACTTTCAAAAAAAAGCTGCTCCGTATTTATAATACCCGCTGGGTCGGCAGCTACAGCAAAGAAATAGACGCCGCCATTTCAGAAATAGAAGATATTCTGCGCGGCAAAATAAACTTGGGCAACAACATTTCTCTCCGCTTTATTGCCGTCATGCTGATCCTTAAGAACCAGGTCATTATTGAGTGGCTCCGCAAGACGATCGGCCGTGAACAATGGCTCCTTTTAAAAAATTATCTGGCCAGAAAAACAAAAAAAGAACACGCTTATAAAATAGCTAAACACTGGGAAACTTTGACCGCCACTATTTTACAAGAAGTAACTATAACCGCTAATAAAGAAAAAAAACCCATTTATCTTAAAATTCTCAACCGTTATTCACTGCTGCCGCTCTGGGATATCGGCATTTTAATCGGCATTCTCTATCTCTGGTATAAAATAATGACTGTAGTTGGATCTAAATTCCTGGTCAATATTTTATACAATGGCCTTTTTGGCAAATATCTACAACCGCTGTTTTTTTCGATCTTCAGTTTCTTGTTTGGTCAAAATATCATCAGCGATTTCTTTGTCGGCACGTATGGAATCATCAACATTGGTTTAACTTATGCGCTCTCCGTAATTTTACCGACTGTTTTTATCTTCTTCTTTGTTTTTTCACTTCTCGATGAAATTGGCTATATTCCCAGGATCTCGCTCTCCTTAAACCGTTTTTTGCGTTTTTTTGGCATCAATGGTTATGCTTTTCCACCGCTGGCTACCGGTTGCAGCTGTAAAATAGTTGCCGCACTCAAAACCAAAACACTGGAAACAACCAAAGACCGGCTGTTAACTATCTTGATCTTAACATTCGCTGTTCCCTGCATCTCGCAATTGAGCATTATTTCCAACCTACTTTCTATAATTCCTAATCAGTATACCTTGATCTATTTTTTACTGATCTTGATCCAGTTAGTCATTATGGTAAAGATCTATTCTTTTTTTCATCAAAAAAATGAAAGCCGGAGTTTTGCCGTCACTATTTCTCCGCTCAAAGTTCCTGAATTCAAACATGTTCTCTCAAAAACCAACGCCTATGCCCGCTGGTTTTTAAGAGAAACTCTCCCGCTCTTGATCTACGGCTCTGTGCTCCTTTATTTAATTCAAAAAACCGGCCTCTTAGAACAACTCTATACGCTATTTTATCCAGCGACTGATAAATTCTTAAATCTCCCGCCGCAATTTACTGACGCGGTTATTATCGGCTTGTTCAGAAAAGATGCCGGCGCGGTTTATCTATACGACTTGGCCAACAACGGCTTTTTAAACTCCATTCAAGTCCTGGTCAGCACCGTATTTTTAACGCTCTCTTTTTCCTGTTTTTCTTATTTTCTTGTTCTGGTTAAAGAATACGGCTGGCGTTTCTCTACCGCACTTTTTGTTTTCTCTACTGTTTACGCTTTTGTGATCTCGGCTTTATTAAATTTTATTCTACGTTTTTGAAATTAAGGAGGAGCTTATATGCTAACTATTGAACAACACCTGGCTTTAGCGGAAATATTTAAAACGATCAAGACCAGTAAATTTCCTTTAACTAAACTACAGCTCCAGCTCAATAAAAAATATACCAATAATATTTTATCGCAGCTTTCCAATCATGATCTAATAGAAAAAACTACTCGGACGGTCAAGCTCACCGCCAAGGGACAAGAAACCGCCTACCGCTCACTGCGGACACTTTCCGTCCTAAAAATCTTTGCCACCGAAATACTGGGCTTATCACAAAAAGAAGCTGACGCCTATGTGCAGGATATTTTCTTTGCTACCAATAATTATATTCTGGAAAAATACTGCACCCTAATAGGGCACAATAACCACTACAATATTTTACCGGGCGAATGCTGTCAACGGGCCTTTAGAGAAACTGCCGAGAGGGTTTTAGCGCTTTCCCGCCTGCCTCTTAATACCACAGCGCATATTCTTTATCTTAAAACAGAAAATTTACCAAACATGCAGAAATTATATGAATTAGGTCTGGCGCCTGGGGCTGAAATAAAGATCTTACAGCACTATCCAACTTATATTGTCAGCGTTAATGATCAGCAGATAGCGCTGGAGGAGAGCGCCGCCAATATAATTTTTGTCAAAAAATAACCGGTTCGGGCGGTTTTAGATTATTTTGGTATAATAAAAAGCTATGAAACTTTTTTATTGCGGCTTACCGGGCAGCGGCAAAACCACAAAATTAATTGAACATTATCTGGCACTGCGCACTGACCCGTTAAAAAACAACGGTTATTTCATTGTACCAACCAGTGAACATGCCGAGAGAATAACTAATCTGGTTTTAGCAAAAAAAAATCCGCTGTTTAATAAAAAAATAGTTACGGTCAACCAGCTGCTTGACTTGCTGGTCAATCAAAAAGAGATCTCCGTTATTCACCAGCAATATATTCTCAAAGAAATTGTCCGCGCACTCCCCTTAAAATATTTCAAAAAAGTCTTACAACATAATCCTTTTTATCAGCAGCTCTCCCGGCTGATCAACGAAGCCAAAGAATATTCAGCGCTACCTTTACAGCAAGACTCGCCTAAAAAGAAGGAGCTTTATCTAATTTTAGAAACCTATAATGATTATCTGCAAAAAAACAATTTAATAGACACCGTTGATAAATATCAGCTGGCCAGACAGGCACTCCAAGAAATCAAACTAGAGTATGTTATCATAGACGGCTTCACCTCTTTTAACAGCCGCCAAAAAGAATTTATCAGCGCATTGTGTGCCAGCAGCCAGGCCTTTATTGCCTCATTATTAGACCTGCCTAATTATCTGGAACAAAAAGAATTTTTTCTTTCTCTCGGCCTAACAGCACGGCCCCTAAGCGAGATCAAAAGAACTGCACAAAAAGATCTGCAATATCTGGCCCTGAATTTTCTTAATACCGCCAATACCCTAACGCCGATCAAATCTGAAAATCTCCATTTATTGATCACCGCCAATCGCCTGGCGGAAATAGAACAAATAGCCCGGGAAATACTTCTGCTTAAAAACAATAAAAATTTAAACTGGTCAGATTTTGCGCTGATCTTTAGACAAATTGGCGATTACAAAACACTAATTTATGATATTTTTGAAAACTACAATATCCCGGTGACAATTCATGAAGGCCTCTATACCCAGAAAAACAGTTTCATTGCCTGGCTCTTACAGCTCTTAAAATTAGCTATCAATAATTATCCCAAAGAAGATCTCCTGGCCGTGCTCAAGGCCGGTTTTTATAGTATTGATCGGCAGGCCGTAGATCAGCTGGAAATAGCAGCGCTAAAAAAAGCGGTCTTTAACGGCGCCGAAAACTGGCTGAGCCTCAGTCAGTCTGTCTCAGCAGAACTTTATAAAAGCCTCGCCAATTTTTTTGAAATTACCAAAACATTAGCAAAGCAAACCAGCTACCAAGGCTTACAAGAACAACTGGAAAAATTGGTAAAAGAACTGGCAATTATAGATAAGCTCCACAATTTAATTAAAGTTAAAGAACTGCTTGTAACTATTAAAGATATTTCAAAATCTTATAACGCCTTCTTAAAATTATTGACCGAGCTCTCCAGTATTCAAAAAAACTTTACCGCCAAAGAATATCCGGAACTGATCGGCGATCTGGAGCATTATTTAACACAGAATATTATCTCCGTAAAAGAACGGCAGGGCAATCAGGTCCAGGTCTATGATATGCCGCTGGCCAGACAAAAAGAATACGCCGTAGTCTTTATGCCCAATCTCACCACCCGCACTACGCCCCTGCACCACCGTGAAGATCTTTTTCTCAAAGACCGCGAGCGCGGCGAAGAGCTGAAAAAATCTTATGAAAAACAACAGGAAGAACTTCTGCTCTTTTATCAGGCGCTTTGCCGACCGACCGAAAAACTATATTTCTGTTATCCGCAAAACGAACTCTCCGGCGCCAAATTGGAGCCCTCGCATTTTTTAAAACAAGTTTGGCGGCTGTTTGAGCGCGCTACTATCCAGCAAAAAACGGTTACACAAACTGCCGCGATCCCCGATATTCAAAATTGTTTTACCGAAAAAGAACTGCGAACCTCACTGGTCTTTAATTTATATAAAAATTTTTCAGAAGAAGAAATTCTTGAGCTGCTTACTAAATACCCGGACCTAAAAATTATCAGTGATATTATTGACAGAAAAAAAGAATTAAAAGATTTTGACCAATACAGCATAGCAACCCAAGAACTGCTCAAAAATATTAACCGACTGGCGGTCAAAGATCTGGAAACTTTTTCGCGCTGCCGTTTTGAGTTTTTCTGTAAAACTATTTTAAAAATATTTGATCCGGCCGAGCTTTCACTGGCTATTCCCCTGGGCGAGATCATCCACGACACCCTGCAGGCCTATTTTAAGAACGATCAGAAAACCGATATTTTAACGGTTTTGGCTGAACTCTTTCCGCCGGCAAAGTTCCAAGAAAAGATTGGTTTTTTACAAGAGAAACAACTGGCCATTGAATTAGCCCAGCTTCAGGAAAAGTTAAGAATTTTTATTGATCAGGACCGCGCCGTTCAGGAAAAAAGAAAACAATATCGGCCGCTCTTTTTTGAACTGGCGGTAGAAGAACAATACGCCGGCACAACAATTAATGGAGTCATTGATCGGCTTGATGTCAATGAACAGCAGGCCTTAATTATCGATTATAAAACCGGCCAGCTGCCGGAAATAGCGACCGAGACGATCAAAAACGGCATCCTGCCGCAGATCTGGCTCTATGCCATGATCTTAGAAAAGAACAAAGGGCTAACAACCGCCGGCTGTGAATATCTGCAAATACCCAAATATCAGCGCAAAGGGGTCTATTTAGAGTCAGAAAAAGAGACATTGCAGACCGGCCAGAAAAAAAATATTATCAGCCGCGAAGAAATGTCTGAACTATTTAAGCTCAGTAAAAAATATTTAATTAATTATCTTGGCGAAATTCAAGCGGGTAAATTTTACCAGCAAAATGACAAATGCCAGGATTATTGTCAGTACAAAAATATCTGCCGGATGAAAAAACAATGAATTTAACCGTCAATCAAAAAGAAGCTATCACTTTAAAAAATTGTTCCGGCATTATCAATGCCAATGCCGGCGCCGGCAAAACTTTTGTTTTGATCGAAAGAATTTTACATCTGCTCAAAAATGAAAATATCGACATCGACGAGATCCTGGCGATCACGTTTACCGAAAAAGCAGCCGCCGAATTAAAAGAACGGCTCATTAATAAACTGACTGACCCCAAACAAAAACAGCAGGTTGAGAACAGCTATATCTCTACCATCCACTCTTTTTGCGCCAGGATCTTGAAAGAACACTGCTTTGAGGCGGGGCTTAACCCCAACTTCAAAATACTGGCCAATACTACCGAGGCGGCAGTGCTACTGGAGGAATGTGCCAGGCAGGCTATTAACGAAAAACTACAAAGCGATGATACGGAGATCATTACTATTCTGCATACTTACAAAACAGAAACACTAATAGAGAACAGCTGCGAACTGCTCGGCCATTTACGGGGTGCCGGTTTTGATATTGAGGATATTAATAAACTGCTTTTAAATGAGGAATACTGGCAGAAATTACCGGACAAAATAGCCGGGCTTAAAGAACTGATCTTTGCCGATCTTAAAAAATCGGTCTTAGATCTGGCTAATTTTTCTTTTGCCGGAAAAATGGGCAACTGGCTTAACGAACTGCTCGGGCTTTTTAACAGCTATAGCACCGATAGCTTTACGATAATTTCCACCCAAATTAAAAATAAACCGCGCAAAAACAAAGAAATAGACAATGAAGCAGAATATGAATTATTTAAAACCTCTTTTAAAAGTTTTAGCGACGAAGTTAAAAAAGCCCTTGAATTAATTGACCTCGATCTGGAACAGGAAAAAAAATACACGCCGCTTTACAATAACCTCCTGCTCTTCATTAAAACCATCTATCAAAAATATCAGCTGTTGAAAGAAAAAGAATCGCTGCTGGATTTTGAAGATCTCCAGTTAAAAGTAAAAAAACTTTTCATTGAAAATAAAGCTATCCGCGATCACTATCAAGTGAAATTCAAACAGATCATGCTCGATGAATTTCAGGATACCGATCATCTGCAAAAAGAAATTTTTGATCTGATCTCTTCGGAAAATAATCTCTTTATTGTCGGCGACTGGAAACAATCGATCTACCGCTTTCGCAATGCCGATGTCCATATTTTTATAGATGTCATTAACAAGTTCAGCAAAACCGGACACAAAAACATCCCGCTGCAGGAAAATTTTCGCTCGGCCGAACCGGTCATTAATTTTGCCAATTTCATTGCTGAACGGGTCTGGGACAACGACAAGCCCGCCTATGACAAACTGCTTTATGCCGCCAATCAGGCTGGTAAAAATTTTACAGCACCGCAGGTTACAGTTAATTTAATTCCGCAGCCAGAAGAAGAAGCGTTATCTAAAAATGACCGCCAGCAAATAGAGGCCACAACAGTAGCCAGGGAAATCCAAGAACTAAAACAGCAGGGTTATTCTTACAGCAAAATGACGATCCTCTTAAAAACTTTTTCCGCGCTAAATATCTACGAAAACACCCTGACCAAATACAATATCCCCTTTGTTACTTTTGGCGGCAGATATTATTACCAGCGCGAGGAAGTTGTCGATTTTATTAACTTTCTCAAGGTCCTTGATAACCCATTGCAGGAAGCCACTCTGGCCGGCGTTTTACGTTCACCTTTTGTCGGAATTAGAGATGAAAGTCTTTTTCTGCTCCTTGGCCAAAAAAAACAACAGCAAAAACTGATAGAATTCCTGACAGAAGCAGCGGTTAATAATTCGCCGCTGCTTGTTCAAGACAAATTAAAATTACTGAGCTTTATTAAGCTCTACCGTTTTTTAACAGACAATTTAGGTAAACTCAGTATCAATAAACTGCTCAGCGAACTCCTGGATAAAAGCGGCTATCTGCTCTTTTT
>CAYUXF010000055.1:0-10258 GCA_964448755.1 uncultured bacterium | reverse complement strand
ATCCAGCTGTCATACTTGCATTTAAAAACTCTCTTCAATATAATAGCCGCTCACATAATTATAAAGAGGTTAAATACTATGGGCATGACAATTACAGAAAAAATTTTAGCAAGAGCCGCCGGCAAAGAAAAAGTAACACCGGGCGAAGTGATCTTTGCCAATATCGATATTGCTTTGGCGCACGATGTAACATCGGATCTAGCTATTGATATTGTTGAAAAAGAATTTAATGGCAAAGTCTGGGACCCTAACAAAATAATAGTTTTACCAGATCACGGCGTTCCCAATAAAGATATCCAGGTAGCAACACTTGTAAAAAAACTACTGAATTTTGCCGAACAAAAAAATATTAAAAATGTTTTCTCTGTTGAGACCGGTTGTTATGGGGTCTGTCATACTATGCTTCCAGAAGAAGGTTTTGTCCGCCCCGGCGAAGTTATTGTCGGCGCCGATTCTCATACCTGTCAACACGGAGCGCTGGGCGCTTTTTCTACCGGCATCGGCTCTACCGAACTGGGCAATGTTTTTGCCACTGGCAAACTCTGGTTTAAAGTACCGGAAACCCTGCGCATTATTGTCAACGGTAAAATGCCCGCTGGCGTTATGGCCAAAGATCTCTTTTTAAAAGTTGTCGGCGATATCGGTGTTGACGGCGCTTTATACATGGCCATGGAATGGACCGGCGAAACAATTTCCGCTATGTCCATGGACGAAAGAATGACTCTTACCAATATGGCTATTGAAGCAGGTGCTAAGTCCGGCATTATTGCCGCAGATGAAAAAACTATCAACTATGTTAAAGAACGAACCAGCGCTCAATTCACACCTGTCTATTCCGACCCGGACGCCAAATACGCGCAAACAATAGAAATAGACACCGCTAAACTGGTACCGCTTGTAGCCAAACCTTTCCTCCCGTCAAATGTCGCACCGGCAGAAGACTGCAATAATATCAAAGTAAACCAGGTCTATATTGGTTCATGTACCGGCGGCAAAATAGAAGATTTTGCAGCTGCTGCTAAAATATTAAAAGGTCAGAAAAAAGCTAAAAATGTTAAATTATTAATTGTTCCGGCCACAACCAAGATTCAGCGCGAAATAGTTAAACGCGGCTGGTACGATATTTTCATGGATGCCGGCGGTGTCTTTGTTTCGCCCGGCTGTAACGCCTGTCTGGGCTACCACGGTGGTGTTCTGGCTGCCGGCGAAATAGCGGTAGCTACTACTAACCGCAACTTTAGAGGAAGAATGGGCGACCCCAAATCTGAAGTTTATCTGGCCTCGCCTATTACCGCTGCCAAAACAGCAATTGCCGGTTATATAACAAATAAAATATAAGAGTTGGAGAGTTAAAATGTCTGAACTAATTAAAGGAAAAGCATTTGTCGTTGGAGATAATATTGATACCGACCAAATTATCCCTGCTCGTTACATGACAACTATGAACCCACAAGAACTTGCTAAAAATGCCATGCGCGATCTTGATCCGCAATACGGTAAATTTTTAAACAGCGACAACACCTGCGACTTTAAAGTCATTATTGCCAATAATAATTTTGGCTGCGGTTCTTCAAGAGAACACGCCCCTATTGCCTTAGAAGCGGCCGGAATTAAAGCGGTCGTAGCTAGCTCTTTTGCCAGAATTTATTATCGCAACTCCATTAACGGCGGCCGGGCCATTTACCCCTTAGAGACAGAGCAAAACCTGACAACTGAGATAAAAACCGGAGATGAAGTTACTATTGATCTTGGTAACTTTACTATCACTAACCTAACTACTAATAAAAAATATTCACTTAAAAACTTCGGGATGCTCAAAGATATTATCGGCGCCGGCGGTTTAACAGCTTACAATAAAAAAGCTTAATTAGCGCGCCCCATTTCAATGGCCGATTGACGCGATTTTTTAATAATCTGCAGGGCCTTAGAATTAGCATCATATTTTTTAGAAACCATCGGCATATTGACGATCTCTCTGGTTATCTCTACATTGGAATTCTCGTAATAACCCTGATGAACTTTAAATTTATCCAGCGGCAGGAAAATCTGAGAAGCAGCCGACTGCCTGTTTTTCTTTTTGATGCTGCCGGCATCTTTTTCTTTTAAAAAAACACCGCCAATAGACTCAACCAACGAATGATCGGTTATTTCGCCAACCAGGAGACGGTCAATAGCTTCATTATTTTGCACCACTAAACCCTCTTGCGAAATGGTAAAATTTATCCCGCCAGCTTCATCTGGCTGCAAAACGACCGGCCCGTTCTCGCCCTGCAAAAGATACTCGCCGCTCAGTGTTGCCAGCTCTAAATTTTTGGTCAGCTTAAAACGGCCGTCGCGCGTATATAAATAATAACCTTTTCCGCTGTCGACCATAAACCAGCCCGGACCATCTATACCAATATGATATTTATCGCCGCTAAAAACAAGCGGACCGCCTTTATGACTGGCAACAATATCATTAACCAGTTCATCGCCCTCTAAACGGGTAACAACTGTTGAAGCACGATACCCCGGCGTCTTAACATTGACAACATTATTCATTAATACTTCATAACGTTTTTCGTAATTATTTAAAGCCTCTACGGTTATATTTTTTTTAGCAGCCGCCAAAAAACTCAATAAACAAAAAAGAATAATAATTTTATTATTCATTATCCATCTCCTTGGCACGGCGCATTAAATTCTCGCGCTTGGCGGCCATCTGATCCAGCCTAAAAATAAAAGCCAGGATCTCGGCAATGATCAGATAGAGTTCCTGCGGTATCTCAGTATCGATTTCCAGTTTTAAAAGGAGATCGGCCAAACCCTTGTCTTCATAAAAAGGAATATTATTATCTTCTGCTACTTTTAAAATATCTTCAGCAAACTGGCCGCGCCCGGCCGCTAAAATAACCGGCGCCGCATCTTTTTCAATATCGTAACGCAGCGCAATGGCCGAGCGTTTGCCTGGCGGCGTCGGATTAAGCTGCAGGCGATCATGTTTGATTTTAGAGGTTATCTCTTTCTCTCGCCTTTTTTTATCGTTATTCTTTTTTATAAATTCATCGGCCATTTATTTTTATACCTCGGTTTGAACTCTGGTCAAATTATTAAGATCAAGTGTCGGAATTAAAAATTTCTTAACATCTAAATTTCTTTTTACGATCCGGACACTCTGTGTTTTATAATTATAGGCCGCTAATTTATTTTTTAAATTAGTTATTTCTTTATTGATCAGATCCCTGACATTATCCTCTTTAGTATTGAATTTAAGATCAAGGTCATTATCGGCAACATCTATCTCAATAGCCAATTCACCAAGTTCTTTAGTTGTCGTCTTAATGATCATTTTAGTTTTGCGTTTATTGATAGTTTTATTCTTATTTTTTTTATCGCGCTGAACCAGTAATTCAATCGTCTCCGGCGGTGTCGCCATACTATTGGGGATCTGCCAGTAAGAAAATTTATCGGCCATAGCGACATCTTCTCTCTCGCCAACGCGTGAAAGAATAGACTGCACAATAATATTCTCGGCAACATCTTTGGCATTACCAGCCAGTTTACCTAAAGCGGCAATCAAATTATTGGCATTGGCTTTATCGCCTATTTTATCGGAAACACCGCTGACCAGAGATTTAACTGCCCGCATATTAGTGAGCAATTCCGCCTTACTCATTAAACCGCGCCCTTTTTTCATATCTTTTTTAATATTATCCGGCAGCGCAATGATCGCCCCCTCAAGCGAAGCAAGAACGGCTGTTAATTGTGTAGTTAAAACAGGTGAAAGAATATTTTGACCGCTTAAAATACTCTGCAACGAACTAATGCTGCTCTGCACATTATTTAGCTGCTGGCTCAATTGCGGATTATTTTCTAAAAAACGGGCCAGCTGCTGGACCGCCTCTTTAGAGTCGAGCCCTTTAGTTACCGCAATCACGGCCGCTTGTTCGGTAAAAGAATTGCGCGTAAGACCCTGGAGCAAAGTATCGATCTTAGCAAAATTCTCCTTACTCAATTCCAAACCCAGGACTAACATTTTCATGGCCAGTGAACGATTCTCGGCAGTAGCGCGAACGCCCAGCTGTAACAATTGATTAACAATATCCCTGGTGGTCATTTTGCGGGAAAAAGTCTCTATTGGTTTTTGTTCTTGAACTTTTTGGGCAGTCTGCTCTGTCCCTTGTGTGGCCGCTTTTTGTACTTTTTGCGAAGATTTAACGCCCCCGGTCTGCGCGATATCAGAAGAACGACGCACCGGTTGCTGATTGAGTGCCGGATTATTAATGCCTTTATTATATCCGCTGACCTCAGCCAAAGAAGACCCCCCTTAAAATAACATCTTTATTTTACTAATTGAAAATAATTAAGTAAAGGAAAACAATTGGTCAGTTTCACTGCTGTCCAACTAAAAATAATCCCTTTTAACCCCTCTGGCTTTTGCCGCTCTCCCCGCGCTTTCGCGGAGAGAGCTCATGTTCAGAATAAAATATTGTTGTTTTATGTTCCCCTTCTCCGCATTTGCGGGGAAGGGGCTAGGGGATGGGGTCATGAAAAACTGCCAATTATTTTATTGAACAGTAGTAAGTTAGTTTATACAATATACACAAGACAATTTTCGTCGCAACAGTCTCTTTTAGCACACTTATTGCACTCGCTCCAGATCTTTTCCGGCAATAAATTCTTATCGGAGTCAATAAATCCCATTTTTCTAAAATAATCCGGCACATAAGTCAAGGCAAAGACTTTAGGCAAGCCAAGATCAGCGGCCTCACGCAGACAGCGTTTAATTAAACGGCTGCCAATACCGTGCCGTTGATAACTCCGTTTCACAGCAAAAGCTTTGATCTCTGAAAAACGACTGGTATAAATATGCAGCGCCACACAGCCGACCACGCTCTTCTTTTTAGGCTCAATAGCAACATAAAAATCGCGCAAATTTTGAATAACGGCATCTTCACTGCGTTCCAGCATAACGCCTTTATCAGCAAAAAATTTAATTAAATTTATTATCTGTTTAACATCGCCTATTTTTGCTTTACGAATTAACAATTGAACCCCCTCTATTAAAGATAAAATATTATAACATTGTAGTTAAAAATAGTTTATCCCGGCGGCCAATTCATTTGACGGCCGCCCAGTAAATGATAATGCAAATGTCCTACTGCCTGCCCGCCTTCGGCGCCAATATTAACCACAACCCGATACCCCTTCTCCGCCAGGTCATTTTCCAGCGCCAGTTTTTTAACAACTTCGGTCAGATGGGCAATTAGAGAAAGATCATCTGCTGTTAACTGCGCCAGTGAAACAATATGTTTTTTAGGAATGATCAGTAAATGCACAGGCGCCTGTGGCGCGATATCTTTAAAGGCCAGAACCTGTTCATCTTCATAGACGATCGCGGCCGGTATCTCCCTATTAACTATTTTACAAAAAAGACAATCAGGCATGAACTTTTTTACTCGCCAGCAAGATCTCAATAACATCACGGGCAATAATAAATTCCTCATCAGTAGGAATAACCAGAATTTTAACTTTTGAGTCAGGCAACGAAATATCAATACCATCTTTTTTAGGCTTGATCTTTAAATTTTTTTCTTTGTCTAAAACGATCCCCAAACCTTCCATTTCAGAACAAATCCTTTCTCTTACCAGTCCACAGTTTTCACCAATACCGCCGGTAAAAACTATTGCGTCAACACCATTTAAGGCCGCCAGATAAGAACCTATATATTTTTTTATCGAATAGGCCTGCATCTTTAAAGCCAGTTGAGAGCGCTGATCACCGGCTGATGCCGCATTCTCAATATCGCGCTGATCAGAAGAAACACCGGTAAAGCCAAGCATACCGCTTTTTTTATTGAGACGGTTATTGCAAATTTCCGCTACAGACTCACCGGTATGATCCTGTAAAAAAGAGATAATTGCCGGATCAATACTGCCACTGCGGGTCCCCATAATAATTCCCTCTAACGGCGTTAAACCCATTGAAGTATCAAAACACTTGCCATTTTTAATAGCGGTCAAGGAACCGCCATTACCCAAATGAACAGAAATAATTTTAATATCTTTTTTACCAAAGAACTCCTGCGCTTTTTCCGAGATATAGCGGTGTGAACTGCCATGAAAACCGTAGCGCCGAATTCGGTATTTCTCATACAGTTCATACTGCAAGGCATACATATAGACATAGTCTGGCATAGTCTGATGAAAAGCAGTATCAAAAACCGCAACATTGATTTTGTCCGGCATAATATCGCGGCAGACTTTAACACCCATAATATTCGGTGGCATGTGCAGAGGACCAAGATCGACCAGCGATTCAAGCTTTTTCATAACATCATCATCAATTACCACCGAGCGGTCAAAATACTCTCCGCCATGCAGCATGCGGTGGCCAATAGCCGCGATCTCTTCTATCCCTTTAATAACCGCGGTCTCACCACTAGTAATAATTTTCAGCATAAAATTAACCGCTTCTTTATGTGTCGGCATTGCTTCTTTAATTTCTACGCGCGGCTGCTCCCCTATTGTGTATTTAAGCAGGGCATCACCCAGGCCGATCCGCTCACAAACACCTTTGGCAATTATCTCCTGTTTGCCGCGGTGAAAAAGCTGAAACTTTAAAGAAGAACTGCCGCTATTTAAAATCAAGATTATCATTTACTTATTACTCCTTTACCAATAATGCCGTTATCTCTATCACTCTAACAATATCGTCAACAGAACAGCCGCGTGAAAGATCATTAACTGGTTTATTTAACCCCTGTAAAATAGGACCAAAGGCCATGGCATTCCCTAGGCGCTCCACTAGTTTATAACCAATGTTTCCAGAATTAAGGTCCGGGAAAATTAAAATATTGGCGCGACCTGCTATTTCAGACTCTGGCGCTTTGCGGCTACCAATTTCCGGTATCAAGGCCGCATCAACCTGCAATTCTCCATCAACTTTCAGATCAGGATATTTTAATTTAGCCATCGTCACCGCCGAAGTTACCTTATCGACATCTGGATGTTCTGCTGAACCTTTAGTAGAAAAAGAGAGCATTGCCACCCGTGGCTCTTTTTTCATGATCTGTGAAAAACTATCGGCAGTCGATTTGGCAATATTAGCCAGCTGTTCAAAGCTCGGACTTGGATTAACCGCACTATCAGCAAAAAAGATCACACCGCGCTCTCCCATAGCTTTATTATTAACTACCATCATAAAAAAACTAGAAACCAGCGGACAGTCTGGCTGTGTACCAACACAATAAATTGCCGCTTTAATTACTTTGCCAGTAGCATTAATAGCACCAGCCACCATACCATCAGCCAAACCGACCCCAACCAGCGCCGCGCCCGTATAAAGTATTTCTTCCTGCATGATCCGCAGCGATTTTTCTAGCGTTGCCCCTTTATGTTTACGTCGCTCATAATAATGTTCAGCCAATTTATCAATACCCGCATAATTCAGCGGATCAATGATCTCTGCTTTATCCAGATTTTTTAAGCCCTGCGCCGCACCATTTTTTAAGATCTCTTCCTTGTTACCTATTAAGATCAAGTCCACAATACCGGAAGTTAAAACAATTTCTGCTGCCTGTAATGTTCTAAGATCACTCGTCTCCGGCAGAACAATTTTTCTCTTTTTAGCTGTAGCCCCTTTTTTTATTAAGTCCAATATTTCCTGCATCCTCTGCTCCTCCTAAAAATAATAAAAAAAAGCTGTCTTTACGGACAGCTTTTTTATTTTTAACACTTTTTGCTAAACAGCAATCTCGGCTAATAGTTTCTTTAATAGCTCATCTGCTGTCAAGACACCAATATCCCCCGCTTCACGCGTCCGCACAGCTACGGTCTTATCAGCCTGCTCTTTTTCACCAACGATCAACATATAAGGAACTTTTTGCTGCTGGGCTTCACGGATCTTATAACCGATCTTTTCGGAACGGCTGTCCAGATGAACTCTAAAACCCTTGTCTTTAAATTGCTCCGCCACTGCATTAGCATAATCTATAAATTTATCGGAAATTGGCAATATTCTGATCTGCTGTGGCGCAAATTTTAACGGAAATTTACCGGCATAGTGTTCGATCAAGATGCCCATAAAACGCTCAATAGAACCAAAGATCGCGCGATGGATCATAACCGGACGATGATCGCTGTTATCAGCCCCGGTATAGGTCAGATCAAAACGCTCCGGCATAGAAAAATCCACCTGAATAGTTCCGCACTGCCAGCTGCGGCCCAGACAATCTTTTATATGAAAATCTATTTTAGGACCATAAAAAGCACCGTCGCCGGGATTGAGTTTATAATTAATATTTTTCTCCTGAAGAGCTTCTATCAATTTAGACTCTGCCTTCTGCCACATCTCCGCCGAACCAATAGCCTTTTCCGGCTTGGTCGAAAGTTCGATCATGACATCTTTGAAATCAAAAATTTTATAGATAAACAGCACATGCTCAATTATCTTAATAACTTCTTCTTTAACCTGATCTTCAGTGCAAAAAACATGGGCATCGTCCTGAACAAAAGTGCGCACCCTAAAAAGACCATGCAAGACACCAGATTTTTCGTGGCGGTGAACACGGCCAAACTCACCAACTTTTAAAGGGAGATCGCGGTAAGAATATTTCTTCGTTTTATAAACCAATAAACCGCCCGGACAGTTCATCGGCTTAACAGCGCAGCCTTTATCATCGATAGTAGTAAAATACATATTTTCTTTGTAGTTATCCCAGTGACCGGAACGGTGCCAGAGATCCTCATTGAGAATGATCGGCGTCATCACTTCCTGATAGCCGCGTTTGGTATTCTCTTTGCGCGCCAGTTCGGTCAATAAGTTATAAATGATCATCCCGTTATTATGAAAAAAAGGACAGCCGGGAGCCTCTTCATGAAAAGAAAAAAGATCGAGCTCTTTACCGAGCTTGCGGTGATCTCTTTTTTCCGCCTCTTCTATTAAATAGAGATAATTATCTAGCTCTTCTTGCGAGGCAAAAGCGGTACCGTAAATACGGGTCAGCATTTTATTTTTTTCGTCACCGCGCCAATAAGCGCCGGCTAACTTTAAAAGCTTGACCGCTTTGAGCTCTTTAGTATTTTCCACATGCGGTCCGGCACAGAGATCAGTAAAATTATCGTGTTTATAAAAAGAGATCTCGCCATCTTGTAAATCGGCTAGCAATTCTAACTTATAAGGTTCGTTCTGTTCTTTTAAAAATTTTTCAGCATCAGCTTTGCTCAAAGAAAATTTTTCAAAAGCAGAAGCTTTAGTAATAAATTTTTTCATTTGTTTTTCTATTTTAGGAAGATCTTTTTCACTGATCGGTTCACTGAACTCAAAGTCGTAATAAAAACCATCTTCAATAGCAGGACCAATAGCGAGCTTAACATCCGGATAAAGATACTTTACCGCTTGCGCTAAAAGATGAGAGGCACTATGCCTGATTTTTTTTAGATCGTTATCCATTTAAATTATCCTGTATTTTTGTTAGTTAAATGAGAGCGGAATTCCCAGCATCATGCTATCTACGGCATCGGCAGATGAAACATCATAATAATTGCCGCCGGTTCGCTCACTGCGCTCTTCAAAAAAATCGTTCACAAAACCCTCTAGATCAGAAGAAAATTGCGAAAAATTATCTAAGCCATTATTAACTGAAGCCTTTGAGGATAAATTATTGAGCGGACGCAAACCAATCAGTGAAAGCAACCCTCTATTAATAGCAGGACGTGAATTATTTTTAAACAACAGATCTATCTTAGCGGCATCTTCGCGAAACTGCGGCGAGAACATAAAACGCCCCGGGCCCTCTTCTTTAATTTTTTTAACTTTATCTTTAATGAGATCGATCTTTTCTTCCAGACCGTCAATTTTAAATTCTTTAGGCAGCTTTTTATTCTCAACACTATTAGAAAAATGGCGGACACGGCCGTTTTTAGCAATGTCCGAGACGGTACTTTTTACGACATCGCCAATATACAAAGCAACAGAATCGGCCAGATCTTCTATCGCCTCTTCTTCAGTATCGCCGACGCCGAAACAATCGGGAAATATCGGGCAAAAAGCTTCTGTTCTGTCATTTTTTTTGGTTATTTCAATGTCACAGCCGTGACCGAGAATATCTTCAAACATGCGCAGAGAATAACACAAAGTATATGGGGATGCAATATTGAAACAATAATAAGATATTTTATTATATAATAAATCCCTCACCCGGCTAACGCCGCACAGTGGAGCATACCCCGATAAAATCTAAAAGACCTCCTGCAAAAGCAAATCTATAATCTAGCC
>CAYUXF010000054.1:0-10751 GCA_964448755.1 uncultured bacterium | reverse complement strand
TCTTTTTGAATATCATGTGTTAAAAACTTAAAATTGGTACCGGCATAAAGACCGGGCGCTATTCTGGCAGAGTAAGTTCCGTTAATGATCCGCGTGGTATCAGAAAATGTCCCAACTTGTAAAGCGACACCGCCGTCATCAACAGTTTCCGGTATATCAGAGACCGCCTCCTGAACAAAGTTAAAGGCCAGGACCCGGTTAGTAGTAACTAGCAACGAGGCATCAATAGAAACATGGTCAACCTCTTTTAGCCGCTGATAGTAATTAAAACCCAGTGAATTTTTTTTCAAAAAAGCCGCACCGGCGGGGTTCCAATAAGGGGCGTAAAGCGAAGTTGCTCTGGCTACACCGGCAGAACCGCCGCCGATATAATTAACACCGGAAGTCCTGTCCATAATATCTAGAGCGCCGCCCAGAAGAAAGGACATTATAAAAAGCAAAAATATCAGAAATTTTTGCAAGTGACCCCCTTTAAAAAAAATAGAGTATTATAAAATACTCTATTTAATAAAAACTTTAACTGTTAAACAATTTTACAGTATTTTTTCACCTATATGAACTACTGCACTACCGGCCTCGCGCGCCACGGTCTCTTTTTCTTTAATAGCTTTTAAAGCCGCCTGCTTGGCTTTTCTAAAGCGCTCTTCACGGCTCTCAAAACAAAGCGCCTTTCTGTCGCCGGCGTTCTCTTTTTCTATTTTAACTACATTGCTCTGAATAACCAAAGAACTGCCGCAATTTTGACAGAATTTTGAATTATCCTGATTTTCAGTACCGCAGCCAGAACAAAAAATCATAACAGACCTCCAGAACTATTAAGTAAATTTTAACACAAACCTGCCGTTATCGACAATCAAATAATAAAAAATATTTATCAGCTGACCGCCACCAGTTCAATATCAAAAATAAGATCTTTACCCGCCAAAGGATGATTAAAATCAACATAAATATTCTCTGCATCGATCTCTTTGATCAAACAGGGAAATTGTCTGCCGTCGTTGGACTGCATAAAAACAGTCTGCCCTGCCTGGACCTGAGCGCCATCTAAAACTTCCAGAGGGTATTCTCTATTGAGATCCTCTAAATATTCACCATAGGCCTCGGCACAGGGAATCTCTACCCTTTTTTTATCGCCAATATTCATATCTAAAACACCATTATTAAAGCCGCTAATTACCTGACCGGAACCAACCACAAATTCTAACGGTTCTTTATTTTCACTGGAATCAAAAACCGTTCCGTCGGCCAGCGTCCCTTTATAATGAACTTTAACTTTTTGACCTTCTGCTACTACCATAATAAACTCCATTCCGCCGCGCTGGACTTATAAAGATTCTCGATTATATAATGCTCAATAGATCTAGACAAACTTTGTTTTATTTTATTAGAAAGTTTCTTAGCGGGGAGCAATAACCATGGCCGAAAACAATTTTGCTATTGAAACGAATATTTCAGCAGAAAAGGAAAAATTAAAAAACGAGATCTACGATATTATTATTATTGGTTCCGGTATTGCCGGCGCTACTTGCGCTATTTATGCTGCCAGACGAGAGTTAAAAGTCCTTTTAGTTGAATCTAAAATTCCCGGCGGGCAAATAACCACCAGCGACCTGGTAGAAAATTTTCCGACACATTTAACTATTAAAGGCATTGAGATCGGCCTGAAGCTCAAAGAACAAACGGACAGTTTTAAAAACATTACCTCGCTCTGGGATAACGTTATAAAAATAAATAAGCTCGATACTACTTTTGTTATAAAAACTGCCGGCGAAAAAACCTTTTACGGCAAAACGCTGGTCATGGCCAGCGGCGCCGACCCCAAAGAGCTGGGGATACCGGGCGAAAAAGAATTCCGCGGCCGCGGTGTTTCTTACTGTGCCACCTGTGACGGCGCTTTTTACCGCAACAAAGAAGTAGTGGTTATTGGCGGCGGCGACGCCGCGGTTAAAGAAGCGCTCTACTTAGCAAAAATAGCCAAAAAAGTTTATATTGTGCACCGCCGCAATAAACTGCGCGCCGAACAAATAATTGCCGCTCAGGCCGCCGCTCACCCAAAAATAGAGATCATCTGGAATACTATTGCGGAAAAAATTACCGGTGAGGGCAACCAGTTATCCGGACTGCAGCTTAAAAATGTAGTTTCCGGCACAGAAAAATTCCTCTTTTGTGACGGCATTTTTATTTATGTTGGGGTCAGGCCTAATACAGAGCTGGTCAAAGAACTGGCTAAACTGACCGAAGACAACTATCTGGCCGCGGGTGAAGATACTAAAACCTCTTTACCGGGACTTTTTGCCGCCGGCGATATCCGTGTTAAACCGTTGCGTCAGCTGGTAACGGCAGCTGCCGACGGCGCTACTGCCGCAATGATGGCGGCAGAATATCTGGAAAACCATGAGTAATTTTATTTTCATTGCCTTACAGGTCTTTGCGGTTTTTTTAGCTGTGGCGCTGGGCTATCTTGCCAGACGCTGGCGGCGCGATAAAATTGACCTCGACACTATTTCCGAGTTAATTATCTATGTCGGTTCTCCCTCTTTAATTATTACCAAACTAGCCACTGCCAAATACGAGTTATCAGAGCTGGGCACTTTAGCCGGCGCCATGTTATTTATTATTACCGGCAGTTTTCTTTTAAGCTGGCTGCTGTTCAGACATAGCAATAAAGAAGATAAAACGATCGCCGCGCTGGCCACCAGTTTTATGAACACCGCCAATATGGGTTTTCCCATAACTTTATTCACCCTCGGCACAGCCGCTTTTCAAAAAGCGATCATTTTAGACCTCACAATGATCATCTGTCTCTTTTCGGTCGGCATTGGTTTACTGAGCAAAAAATACTACGAATGGCTCAAACTGCCGATCATTCCGGCGGCACTGATCGGTCTCTTCTTTTCCTACAGCCATCTAACAATACCGGCGCTTTTTTTTACACCTTTAGAGATGATCGGTGAAATAGCTGTCCCTTTAATGATGATCTCTTTAGGTTGTAAATTAGCCGATATAAAAAAAATAGATAAGCTCGCAACTCCGTTAGCGGCAACACTGATCCGTTCACTGGGCGGCTTTTTAACAGGATTGGTCTTTGTCTATCTTTTTAAAATTACCGGCATAACCAAAGATGTCATCTTGCTTTACGCCGCCTTGCCGGCGCCGGTAATGTCCTATGTTCTGGCCCAGAAATATCATAAAAATGAAAAACTGGCCGCCGAAATAGTCTTTCTCTCTAACCTCAGCGCAATAGTTATATTGCCGATCATTATTTTTTTAATAAAATTTGTCTGTTAAACTTTTTTAATTGAGGAATAATTAAAACCGCCGGCCGGTTCATAGTATTCAAAAAGAGCACGGCGTCCGCGATACCCCTCTTGTTCACAAGCGGCACAGCCGGCGCCTTCACAGCGCGGACAAAGCACACGAACCAATTGCTGCGATAAGACACCTTGTAAAACTTCAGATAGCAAATGATCTTCCACATTTAAATTTTTTAAACGCAAAATACTTTCCTGCGCACTTCCGGTATGCAGTGTCGCCAGGACCAGGTGACCGGTCAAAGCGGCGCGAAAGGCAGTAAGAGCTGTCTGCGCGTTGCGGATCTCGCCAATAAAAAGAACATCCGGGTCCTGACGCAGGACTGCCTCAAAAAGGCGTTCAAAAGTAAGTCCTTTAAGATTATCCACCTGCAGCTGATTGACACCAGCTATTTGATACTCGACCGGATCTTCTATGGTGACAATATTTTTTTTAAATCTGTCCAATTCATTGAGCAATGCATAAAGCGTCGTCGTTTTACCAGCGCCGGTAGGACCGGTCAAAAGCAGCAGGCCGCCAGGCAAAGTCAATTTTTTGCGCAGGCGCTCCAGGATAGGCAGCGGCAGACCTAACTTATTGATATCGAGCAGGTCCTGATCTTTTACCAATAAACGGAGAACTATTTTTTCACCTTTAAAAAGCGGCACACAAGAGACCCGGATATCGATCTCCCGATAACTAAAACGCCCGTCCTGAACTTCCCGGGAATTAACGTCCAGAGCAGCCATAACTTTTAGGCGCGAAAAATAAAGATTGCGTATCTCTTCACCATAAGAATGGTACGTTTTTAAAAAGCCGTCCCGGCGCAAACGAACACGAAAACCGGTAAGAGAACTCTCAATATGAATATCACTGATATTTTGCGTTAGACAATGATCCAAAAGATCATTAATTTCTTTAATAACATTGATCATCATTTCTGAAGAATGAATTTTTAATACCAAAGTCAGTCACAACTAAATACTTAAATTTACTCTATTGGTAGAGTATTTGCACAAAATATTGTATAATCCGTCAAAATCAGGAGGGGTTCATTATGTTAATATTGATTATAGGTTTTTGTATGTTATTAGCTCTTTTTACCGCCGTTTATTTAGGTTTTAAATCACAATATAACGCCAGCGAAGGCCAGCTTGCGCTCTTTGTTCTGCTGACGCTTTTTTTAGGTATCGCTTTTATTATTTACGGCCTGCTGCATCTCTAAGCCGCTTTAATTTTTAATGCCGCACAAACCCTGGCGCCGCGATCTTTTTTCTTATAAAACCAGTCGTTTTCTGGCTCAGCGTCGTTTTAAATGCAATGCCGGTTATCCGATGGTAGATACTTTCCCGCACGGCGCGCCCTTAGGCGGCTTTGGCACAGGAACTTTTGCCAGAACTCCGCGCGGCGATTTTTCGGTCTGGCACCTTTTTAACGGCATTCATATTTATAAAGCACTGCGCGGCTGCAATATTTCTATTTATCAAAAACATAAAAATAAAAAAACCGCTTACGTTTTAAATCATGACCAGGAAGCGGTCATGCCTGCCTGGCAGGCCCTGCCGCTCAATAGAAAATCAGAATATCGGGCGCTGTATCCAAAATCTTTTTATAATTATCAGAGTTTTCCCGCCACTGTTAGCGTAGAGCAATTTTCTCCTATTCTGCCGCACAACTACCGGGAAACAGCACTGCCGGTAGCTTGCTTTAAAATTATCATTAAAAATAATAAAAAAGAGCCGGTAACTGTTTCGGCAATGTTCAGCTGGGAAAACTTGATCGGCTGGAGTTACGGCTCTAACACCAGTGACAAAAATGCCGCCAATTATTACTTTGTAAAAAACCAGCTGCCGGGCATTAACCGCCGCTACGAAGACTATGACACCAAAGCGGTCATTATGGCGGGCCAAAAAAATAAACACGGCGCCCTAAACGGCGAGTTTTGTTTAGCCACTAGAGAAGTGGAAGGAAGTAAGGTTTACTTTTGCACATCTTTTGACGGCAACGGCAACGGTCAGGAGGTCTGGGAAACTTTTGCGCAAAACGGCACAATTAAAGACTCTTTCCGCAAAGAGCTAAAACAAACTAATTGCGCGCTGGCGGTTAAAAGTACACTGCAACCAAACCAAACAATTGAAATTCCTTTTGTTTTGGCCTGGGACCTGCCCAAAACTTTTAATGGTATCACTAAATATTATACAAAATATTTTAATAATTCCGGAAAAAACTCTTTTAACCTGGCCGAAGAAGCGCTCAATAATCTGGAACTCTATTCAGCAAAAATAGACAATTGGCATAACGAATATCTGCAAAACCCCAATTTTCCCCGCTATTTAACGGCCAATATGTTCAATGAGCTTTACTATCTAGCTGACGGCGGCACGCTCTGGGATGCCGAAACCGAACGCTTTACCTATTTAGAAAGTTACGACTACTATTTTTATGAAACCTTAGATGTCCGTTACTATGGATCTTTTCCGCTGGCAATGTTCTGGCCGGAAATAGAGAAAAAAACCATGCTCGATTTCAGCCGAACAATTGGCGAAGAAGACAACACTCTCATTGAATATCACCGTTCTTTAACGCTACAAGACGAAACTTCCGCCGGCGGCGAGAAAAAAAACAAGTTCATCCAAAAAGATTTCAGAAAAAGAAAAGATGCCGCGCCGCACGATATAGGATCGCCTTTTGAAAAAGTCTGGCAGGACCTTAACTCCTATGTTTGGCAAAATAGCAACCGCTGGAAAGATCTCAATTCCAAGTTTATTTTAATGATCTACCGCGCTTACTACTACAGCGGCAAAAAAGATCACGCTTTTCTTAAAACCTGTTTAGACTCCGTTATTAAAGCCCTATATTACGTTTCTGAAAATTTAGATCAGGATAATGATCAACTGCCGGAAAATGAAGGATTTCCAGACCAAACCTTTGACAACTGGGTCATGAAAGGAACATCAGCTTACTGCGGTTCACTGCGGCTGGCCGCGTTACAAGCCGCGATCCAAATTGCTTTTTTACTGGAAGAAAAAGAGCTTGGCGCCAGGTTGCGCAATGACTACAAGAAAGCCAAAGACTCTTTTGAGAAAAAACTCTGGAACGGACATTATTACAACTTTGACGAGACCTCTTCTGATCTGATGAGTGCCCAATTAATGGGTCAGTGGTATTTAGATCAATTCCACCTTCCCGCCTCCTTACCTTTAAATCATATTAAAAAAACTCTTAAAATAATTTATAAAAAGAATTTTTGTAATTTTAATAACGGCAGATATGGTTTGGTTAACGGCCGGACCGCCGAAGGACTGGAAGTCAGCTGTGTACAGGGCAATGCTGTCTGGCTGGGCATTAATTATGCTTTTTGTGCGCATCTGCTGCTCTACGGAGAAAAGAAAAAAGCGTTCAAGATCCTAAAAACCATCACCAAGATCATTGCCCAAAACGGCTTTCTTTTCAGAACACCGGAAAGTTGGAATGACAAAAAGGAATTTCTGGCCGGCATGTATATGCGGCCCGGCGCTATCTGGGCGGTTGCCGACATTTTAGCTAAACTTTAATTTTTGATCTAAATGTCTTTTACAGAAAAAACGCTTATGGCGATAGTCGCTGCGATAATGAGCCCCTCTACTCTCGGCGCGCAAAAGAGCGCCGCGGGCGGTCAACTTAGCGCATAATAAAAGATTTCTCGTTTCTAGATCACACTGTGTTTCATTGATCTTCTCTAGTTTTTTAATGGCGATCTTTAAATTTTCTTTATCGCGCACAATACCGACATCCTGCCACATGATCTCTTTAATATTTTCCCTAACAACTGTTTCCCCATCAGTATTAAAACAATTTTTTTTTAAAAATATCTTCTTGTTCTTCGGCTTAGTTTCTCTGGCATTAATGACCGTGGCCGCTCTGGTACCAAAAACCAAACCCTCCAAGAGCGAATTGGAAGCCAGCCGGTTAGCGCCATGCACACCGGTAGAAGAGGTCTCACCGCAGGCATAGAGATTTTTCAAATTAGTGCGACCCCAGAGATCTGTTCTAATACCGCCAATAGAATAATGCGCGGCCGGCACCACCGGCACGAGATCTTTGGTAATATTGATCTTTTTTAATTTACAGCGCCGATAGATCTCCGGAAAACGCTCCATGACATTTATTTTCATAGCACTGAGATCGAGCAGAACATGACTGGCATTGGTTTTATGCATTTCGTTAATGATCGCACGAGAGACAACATCGCGCGGCGCCAGATCGCCCAGCGCATGATAATCCGGCATAAAACGGTAACGCAAAACATTGCGCAATATTGCGCCTTCGCCGCGCACCGCCTCAGAAATAAGAAAAGAGGTCTGGTAATTTTCTTCCGGCATATATAACGTTGTGGGGTGAAACTGCACAAACTCCATGTCGCGCACTACAGCTCCGGCCCGGTAAGCCAGGGCAATGCCGTCACCGGTAACTGACTCCGGATTAGTATTGCTTTTATAACATTGCACATAACCGCCGGCGGCAATGACCGTAGCACCAGCTAAAACAGCAAAATATTTATTGTTCTTTAAATTAATAAAGATCGCGCCGCAGCAGACATCGGCCTCCATAATTAAATTAACCGCCATGCTATTAGCTAAATATTCAATATTCTCTCTTTTTTTAAGTTCTTTTTGCATTGAACCGAGGATCTCTTTGCCGGTAGAATCGCCGGCATGTAAAATTCTGCTGTGCGAATGCGCTCCCTCTTTAGTAAAATTAAAACCTTTTTCATTTTGGTCGAAATGAGTGCCAAGAGCAATTAAATTTTTTACACAAGGAACCCCATCTTTAACTAAAACTTTTACCGCACTTTTACTGCAAAGCCCAGCGCCGGCATAAATAGTATCCTGAAAATGACTTTTAAAATTATCTTCTGCCGACAAAGCGACCGCAATACCGCCCTGCGCGTGAATAGTACTGCACTCATTATTACTTTTAGCCGTGACCAGAACTTTTTTATTTTTATTAACATTTAAAGCGACAGCCAGACCAGCAATACCGGCACCAATTACCAGCACGTCTTTATATATAATATTATCAATCTTGCCCATAGTTTTGTTCTATTGTAATATACTTAAAATTAAAAAGCTCTTAAAAATTTACCTGTTACTATTAGCTTTTTATTAACTAAACGCGCTTGTAAAACTGCGTAAAAAGAATGCATTAACTATATTTAAGCAAGGGGATCAAAATGAAAATATGTGTTATAGGTACCGGCTATGTTGGTTTAGTAGATGGGGCCTGTTTTGCCGAGACCGGCAACGACGTTATCTGCGTTGATGTAGTTAAAGAAAAAATCGACAAGTTAAATAACGGTATCATCCCTATTTTTGAGCCGGGACTTGATCTTTTAGTTAAAAAAAACAGAGAAAAAGGGCGCTTAACTTTTACTACCGATGTTAAAACAGCGGTAGAGAATTCGGAAATTTGTTTTATTTCGGTCGGCACACCGCCGGGCGAAGACGGCTCTGCCGATCTGCAATATGTTCTGGCGGCCGCCAGATCAATTGGCGAAAACATGAACGGCTATAAAGTTATTGTCGATAAATCAACCGTACCGGTAGGTACTGCAGACAAAGTAGCGGCAGAAATTAAAAAAGTTACCAGCCAAGAATTTGATGTAGTCTCCAACCCGGAATTTTTAAAAGAAGGTGCGGCAATTAATGATTTCATGAAACCGGAGCGGATCGTCATTGGCTCTGAGACAGAACGGGCCTTTGCCGTTATGGAAGAACTTTATGCTCCTTTTGTCAGAACAGGTGCACCTTTAATTAAAATGAATACCCGCTCGGCAGAAATAACCAAATATGCCGCTAATGCCATGCTAGCTACAAAAATATCTTTCATGAACGATATGGCCAACCTCTGCGAGTTAGTTGGTGCCGATATAGAAATGGTCCGCAAAGGGATCGGCAGCGACTCAAGAATAGGAGCCAAGTTCCTCTTCCCGGGTATTGGCTACGGCGGCTCCTGTTTCCCTAAAGATGTTAAAGCGATCATTAAAACAGCTGCCGAGAACGGTTACAGCCTGGAAGTTTTAAAAGCGGTAGAAAAAGTCAATGATCAGCAAAAAACAGTTATCACTAAAAAAATTAAAAAACATTTTAATAACGAACTGGCCGGTAAAACCTTTGCTGTCTGGGGGCTCTCTTTCAAACCGCAAACAGATGATATGCGCGAAGCACCTTCAATAGTAGTTATTAATGAACTATTGTCTGCCGGCGCCCAGGTAAAAGCGGCTGACCCGGAAGCCATGAAAGAAGCGGCCAAGATCTTTGGTGACAAAATAACTTATCATGAAAACAATTATGAAGCACTCAACGGCGCCGACGGACTATTAATATTAACCGAATGGAACGAATTCCGTGAGCCAGATTTCAAAAAGATCAAAACATTGCTAAAAAATCCGCTGATCTTTGACGGCAGAAATATCTATAATAAGAAAAAATTAGAAGAGGCTGGCTTTACTTACTACTGCATCGGCAAATAACTTAAGGAGACTCGACATGCATATAAAAAAACGCTCTCTGGTTACCGGCGGCGCTGGCTTTATAGGCTCGCATCTCTGCGAGACCCTTTTAAACAAAGGTCACGAGGTAATTTGTGTCGACAACTTTTTTTCCAGCGAAAAAAATAACATCAAGCATCTTTTAGAAAACCCTAATTTTGAATTGATCCGCCATGATATTACCGATCCGCTTTTTTTAGAAGTTGATGAGATCTACAACATGGCCTGCCCTGCTTCGCCGATCCACTACCAATGGAATCCGGTTAAAACTACCAAAACTTCGGTCATGGGCGCTATCAATATGCTCGGCCTCGCTAAAAGAGTTAAAGCCCGTATTTTACACGCCTCTACTTCGGAAATTTACGGCGACCCCAAAGAACATCCACAAAAAGAGAGTTATTGGGGCAACGTCAATACTATTGGGCCGCGCAGCTGTTATGATGAAGGAAAAAGAGTGGCAGAAACACTGATGTTCGACTATCACCGTCAAAACAAAGTTGATATCAGGGTCATCCGCATTTTTAATACTTACGGACCGAGAATGCACCCTAATGATGGCCGCGTGGTCAGTAATTTTATAGTTCAGGCGCTGTCCAATAAAGATATTACTATTTATGGCGACGGCTCACAGACGCGCTCGTTTTGTTATATTGATGACCTACTCAATGGTATTTTAGCCATGATGAATAAAGAGAATTTTACCGGGCCAGTAAATTTAGGCAACCCCAACGAGTTCACTATTAAAGAACTGGCAGAAAAAGTTATTAAACTGACTGGCGCTAAGTCTAAAATAATTTACAAAGAACTGCCGCAAGATGACCCAACACAGCGGCAACCTGATATTACGCTGGCAAAAAAAGAACTTAAATGGCAGCCGAAAATTGAATTAGAAGAAGGCTTAATAAAAACTATAGATTATTTTAGAAAAATT
>CAYUXF010000053.1:4564-10838 GCA_964448755.1 uncultured bacterium | reverse complement strand
GAAGATTATGAGTTTTTAAGGTTCGAGGGACTTAAGCTCAACATGAGCATTAGCGGCGTCATAAAAAAACTGATCTCAGCGGCCAGAAAAAGATCTCTAGAGCAAAAAGAAAAATAATTATGGTCTATTTGCTAAAACTTATCTTTAATTATCTCCAAAAGGAACCGGCAGTTCTTTATCCCTCTATTATTATTTCATTTGGCCTGCTCTGGCTGACCTATTTTTTTAAAATAAATTTCAATAATATTGAAATATCCACGCCGATCATTGAATATTTTTTACTCTCCTGGCTCTTAAATATTTTTATTTATCTCTTGACCGCCGGGCTCTGTAAAAATGTACTGGCCGGTGAAGAGCCCTCACTGACCGCTAATTTAAAACTTTCGCTCCTTAAGCTGATCCCGGCCTTAGCCGGCAGCGCTTTTTTAATTCTCTTAATGGCCTCCCTTGTTCTGGCCGCTAAATATCATCTTTTATTGAACCTGCTTTCTATTCCCTTGCTGCTGATCTGCTCTGTTTTTTATTTTATTTTTCCTGTTATCTATATTTTTTGCCGGCAAAATATCTTCAAAACGTTTCTTCTTTTAATAATTTTCTTTAAAGAAAAATTTCGGGTCTTTTTTAATATTCTGGTTTTTGTTATTTTTATTCTGACTTTAAAATATCTTTTAAGCCTCTTAATTTTTAATGCACCTGGCAATATTAAATCTATTCTCCTGCCGGTTAGCGAAGGCCTTTTTAATGTTATTAATATCTATGCCGTTATTATTTTCTGGCAAGCTAATCAATCAAAGATTTCGGTTAAAATTTAAAAAAGATGCTTGATAAAAATATTATAGAAAAAACTTTAAAAACCGCAAAAAACAATGGCATTGATTTTGCGGAAATCTTCTGTGAAAAAAAAGAGACCGCTTCCATCTCTTTTGAAAACAATAAGACAGAAAAAATACGCAGCGGCATAGATGCTGGCTGCGGCTTTAGAATAATAAACAACAATACCACTTATTACGGCTATACAAACTCCTTTGAAGAAAAAGAGATCCTCTCTCTGGCGAAAAAAGTTATTGAGGCTGCTAAAACAAAAAATAAATCTGCCTCTATAAAACAAACAGCCAAAGAAATCAGCTATCAAAAAGAATACACTGACTGGCCGCTAAAAAAACAGATCAAATTACTAAAAGAGTGTAATGCCGCCGGCAAAAGTACCGATAAAAGAATTAAACAGATCGCGCTCGGCTGCGCTTCTTCTTCTGCCGAAATTTTAATTGCCAACACCGCCGGCGTTAATGTTTCTGAAAAAAGAGTGCGAACCAGATTTATAGCGCAAGTCATTGCCACCAATAAAAAAATAACCGAAACCGGTTACGAGTCTATTGCCGCTGCGGCTGGCTTTGAATTATTTGACGGCGCAGAACCTCTTCTGGCCGTTAAAACAGCCGCCCAACGAGCGCTCTTAAATTTAGAAGCCCGCCCCGCCCCGGCTGGAAAAACGACCGTGGTTTTAGCGGGAGAAGCAGGCGGCACAATGGTCCATGAAGCTTGCGGCCATGCACTGGAAGCGGACTTTATTCAAAAAAAAATCTCTATTTTTAATAAAAAAATGCTTGGCCAACAAATTGTTTCACCTTTAATTACGGTGGTAGATGATGGCTCTCTGCCCGGCTATTATGGCACTAATTTTGTTGACGATGAGGGGACGACAACCAGAAAAAACATTCTGATAGAGCATGGTATTTTAAAAGGCTTCATGAGCGATCTTAAGAACGCCCGGCTTTTAAAAATAAGCCCTTCAGGTAACGGCCGCCGCGAATCTTACCGCCAGACACCGCTGCCGCGCATGACCAATACATATATCGCCGCCGGACAAAATACCTATCAGGAAATTGTGGCCTCGGTTAAAGAAGGCTTATTAGTAAAAAAAATGGGCGGTGGACAGGTCGATATTACTAACGGCAACTTTGTCTTTGAAATTACCGAAGGTTATTTAATTAAAAACGGCCGAGTAACTGAACCGGTGCGCGGCGCTACGCTGGTAGGCAACGGACTGGAAGTTTTGAAAAATATTGATCTCGTTGGCAACGATCTCCATTTTATTCCCGGCACCTGCGGCAAGGGACAGGCGGCGCCGGTAACTGACGGACAGCCAACATTAAGGATCCCTTCGATCATTGTCGGAGGACACGGCCAATGAACAAAGAAAATTTAACAAAATATATTAATTATAGTCTGGCAAAAAAAGCGGCCGTTGAAATATATTTTCAGGAGAGCCACGAAGAGAGTATTGAGGTCTGCCAGCAAAAAGTAGAAAAAAGCAGTGCCGCGGTAGATCGCGGTCTGGCTGTCAGGGTCATTAAAGATCAGCGGACCGGCTTTGCTTATACTACTTCACTCCAAGAGGAAGACATTATTAAAACTATTGACTGCGCTCTGGCCGCGGCCGCCTATACAACAGCCGACAAATATCAAGCGCTGCCAGAAAAAAAGATCATTAAAAATAAAAAACAGCTGGCACTTTATGATAAAAATATTGCGCAAATGACGACCGCCGAAAAAATAAAAATGGCTAAAAAAACAGAACAGAGCGCTTACGCACAAAGCAGTAAAATTAAAAATACTGAAACTGCCTCTTTTTCTACAGAAGTTACCCGTACTTTCTTGGCTAATTCTCATGGTATTTTTGTTCAAGATCAGCAAACACTCTGCGGCGCCAGCATTGAAATAATTGCCAAAGAAAATAAAAAAATGGAAGCGGGGTTTGACTATCAGTACAGCACTAAGTTGAGTGATATCAACTGCAGTAAAATAGGGGAAACCGCTGCCCATAATGCCCTGACCATGTTAAAAGCCAGCTCATTGCCAACCGGCAAATACGATCTCTTACTGCCCCCCAAAGCGGCGATCAGTTTTTTGTCCGTTATTTTACCAATGTTCTTTGCTGACAACGTTCAGAAAAACAAATCTCTTTTAAAAAATAAACTCGAGCGCGCCATTGCCTCAGAATTAGTAACCATTATAGATGATCCTTTTCTGCCTGGCGGTTTTGGCTCTTACCTCTACGATGCTGAAGGTGTCCCCGGCCAGAAAAAAATAATGGTCAAGAACGGTATCTTAAAAAATTATTTATATGATACTTATACCGCTAACAAAGCGGGGCGCCAATCTACCGGCAATGCCAATCGCTATTCCTTAAAAGCAGAACCGGGGATCAGCGGCAGCAACTTCTATCTTCTGCCAAGTAAAACAAAAAACAATAATTTAATTAAGAATATTTCTCGCGGTATTAAGATCAGGTCCCTGATAGGTCTGCATACCGCCGACCCTATTTCCGGGCAGTTCTCACTCGGGGCAACCGGCGAATTAATAGAAAATGGCCAGCTTAAACACACTGTTAAAAATATTGCCATTGCCGGCAATCTACTAGAACTACTCAAGAACATCAGCGCGATCGGCAGCGACCTGCTCTTTATGTCAGACAGCGGCGCGCTTGGCTCGCCATCTTTAGTAATTAAAAATATTCAGGCGGCGGGAGAATAGTTAATTCATACCATTAATTTCTTTAACGAACTCTTTGACCGATTTAAATTCCCGGTAAACTGAAGCAAAGCGGACATAAGCAACCGCGTCTAATTTTTCCAGCTCATCCATCACCCATTCACCAATCTGCCGCGAAGAAATTTCGTTATCGGCACTGGCGGAAACCTTTTTTTCTATTTTCAAAATCAGCATATCAATATTTTCACTTGAGACCGGCCGTTTTTCACAGGCCGAAAGCAGCCCTTTGAGTATTTTATTGCGATCGTAGGGTTGACGCATACCATCTTTTTTAATTACTGTCATCGCCTTCGGCTCAACCCGTTCGTAAGAAGTAAAGCGCTCACCACAGGCCTCACACTCACGGCGCCGGCGGATAGCCTCACCATCATTAATTGTCCTGGACTCTATTACTTTGTCTTGATCTTTATTGCAGTAAGGGCATTTCATTTTGAACTAAGCCGCCCCTCGCACAGCGGCCTTTTTAACGTAGGGAGCAAGTTTTCTGGACAGCACTTCCAGATCGGCGGCAGTATAAGCCGCCTCTTTCTGAAAACTGCTGTCCAGAACCCCCTCATTGCTCCTGTACTGCTGCAAATAAAAGGCATTGGCCCCCCGGGCCAAACACCCAATAGAATCAATATTATCAATATTATGAAAAATAGGAAGCACCGTTGTTCTAAACTCATGTTTAACACCGCTGTTAATGATCAAATTAACGCTCTCTTTGATCTTTTCAATATCAACAGGAACTCTCACGATCTGCGCATAACTTTCTAGCGGTCCTTTAATATCCATAGCAATATAATCAAGCAAGTTCTCCGCCAGCAGTTCTTTTAACATTTGCGGATTAGTACCATTAGTATCGAGCTTGATCAAAAAACCGAGGTTTTTTATCTTTTTAATAAATTTAGGCAAACTTTTATGAATTGTCGGCTCGCCGCCGCTGATACAGACACCGTCAAGCTGCTGTTTGCGTCCAGCCAAATAATTGAGCATTTCATCTTCCGGTATCGACGGCAGATCGTTTTTTTGTTCCTCAATTACCAGCGCCGAATTATGACAAAATGGACAGCGAAAGTTGCAGCCGGCAGTAAAAATAGTGGCCGCAACTTTGCCGGGATAATCAACTAAAGTAGTTTTTTGTATCCCTTTAATAAAAGACACTAAAGTATCTCCCTTTGCTTTAACTCTTTATATAGACCCATATCATTAGAAACCACTTTGCCGTCATCAAATTTCATGATCGGCATCAGCGGCGAGGTCAAGCCGGATTCAGACAAAACAATTTTCAGCTCATCTACCACACCGGCATCAGCAATGTTCTTGGCCACAAAGGCAACTCCCGCTTCGCTGAGCTTTTTTTTAATATCTTCACATTTATCACAATGCGGTTTAGTGTAAATTATCATCGCCTACTCCTATTTTTAAAGACTAACGTCGTAAGTTTTTCTGTCTTTAAATTCCTGTTTTTTACCTTCGTTCCAATTAGAGACAGGACGAAAATAACCGACGATCCGCGAATAAACTTCCGTTCTTTTGCCACAGGTCTTTGTTTCTACTTTAACCGCACTGTTCTCCAGTGTCTCTTTCTCCATAACTTTTGTTTTTTCCATTACTGCTTCCATCTTTTCTTCCTCTCTTTTGCCGCCAGGGCAAAAATTATTTTTAACATAACCCCCTCTTCATAACCGGACCATAACAAAACCTAACCTATAGATACTTTTTCTTTAGCCACTACGTGTGGACACTCATAATGAGTGCCGGACATATAGCCGTGCTCCGGACAAACCGAGTAAGTCGGCGAAATAGTGAAATAAGGCAGCTTATAATTGTAAGCTATTTTTTTCACTAAGCTCTTGCAGGCCTCAACATCCTCAATGGCCTCGCCAATAAAACCGTGCAGAACAGTGCCGCCGGTATAAAGACGTTGCAATTCATCCTGATGATCAAGAGCTTCAAAAATATCTGCTGTATAATTGACCGGCAAATGTGTCGAGTTGGTATAGTAAGGATTCTCTTTATTTCCCGACTGAATAATATCCGGATACTTTTCGCGGTCACGCAGCGCAAAACGATAAGTTGCCGATTCACAAGGCGCAGCTTCAAGATTAAATAAATGCCCGGTCTCCTCCTGGAAATCAGAAAGACGTTTTCTAATAAAATTCAATGTTTCTATGGCAAACGCCTTTCCTTCGGCAGTATCTATCCCTTTATCCTGACCCAGTAAGTTCAGTAAAGCTTCGTGCATGCCGTTAATGCCAATGGTTGAAAAGTGGTTGTCATATGAAGGTAAGAAGGCTTTAGAAAAAGGCATTAACCCTTTTTTTAGATTAGTTTCCACAACTGCCCGCTTGGCTTCCAGTGAATCTTTAGAAATTACTAACAACTCATCGAGCTTGGCTAAAAACTGCTCTTTGCTCTCAGAAACATAGCCGATCCGCGGCAGATTGATAGTGACAACACCGACAGAACCTGTCAGTTCACCGGCACCAAAAAGACCGCCGGTCTTATTGCGCAATTCCCGCACATCAAGCTGTAAACGGCAGCACATTGAACGAACATCGCTCGGATTCAAAGTAGAATTAATGAAGTTCTGAAAATAAGGAACCCCATACTTAGCTGTCATATTGAAAAGCAATTGTGAGTTTTCACTGTCCCAATCAAAATCTTTAGTGATGTTATAGGTCGGAATAGGATAGTAAAACGGTCTCCCGCTGGCATCGCCCGCCAGCATAACTTC
>CAYUXF010000053.1:0-4464 GCA_964448755.1 uncultured bacterium | reverse complement strand
AACAAGATCGGTCAATTCTTCCGATTTACTTTTATCATGACCGCCGACAGCTTTTGCCGCATTGTATATTGCACTGGTGATCTTATCACGATCAAAGATTACAATGTGCCCATTTCTTTTTCTAATCTCTTTTATTGCTGCCTGAACTGTCATATATTCCCTCCCTCGAAATTTAAAAAAACCTTAAATACCAGAAAAACAACTACCTGTAGAGTCATTTTTGAGTATACAACACTATATATATGGTGTCAAGTTTTTTGTATTTTTTATCTTTTTTTTGTTTAAATACAACAAAAATAACCGGACAGTTAAACTAAAAAGGGGACGATTAACTCGTCCCCTTTGTTTAATAACTTAATTTTTAATTTAAAATACTTACCTTATTCAGGCATAGAAATTGCGTCAACCGGACAAACTTCTTCACAAGCGCCGCAATCTGTGCAAATAGCTGGATCTATTTGGTATTGCGAATCACCTTCGCTAATAGCCTGCTCCGGGCACTGTGAAGCACAAGCGCCACAAGAAATACATTCAGAAGAAATAACATGAGCCATTTTCAAATCCTCCTTTCATATATTTACTACTTAACCTAAGTTGATTTCAGTTTATCAATATAAAAATACCACTGTCAACAATAAAAAAACAATAAAAAACTTCAAAAGCAATCTCCCTGCTGTTATAATCTCCTTCATTATGAAAGAAAGCATCCGCGAGATATCAAGCCAAGAAATTACCGCCAAAATAGCAGCCGGTTTTACACAAATCAATTATCTGTTACCCAAAGATGTCAGCATGGCCTTGAAATTAGCGCTTAACCAGGAAGAACAGCCACTAGCCAAAGAGACGCTCGAGACCATTATTGAAAACGAGAAAATAGCCGCCAGCGAACAAATAGCACTCTGTCAAGATACCGGCATTGCTATTGTTTTTGCCGAGATAGGTCAGGATGTTCATGTTATAGACGGCGATTTTACAACAGCGGTCAATTCAGGTATTGCAGAAGGTTATGCGGTCTTGAGAAAATCGGTCGTCAAAGACCCGCTTAACAGAATAAACACCAAAAGCAATACACCAGGAATTATTTATACACAAATTGTGCCAGGTACAACGCTCAAACTAAGTATTATGGCCAAAGGTGGCGGTGCAGAAAATAAATCAACACTGAAAATGTTCAACCCCACAGCCGCTCTGGAAGAGATAAAAAAATTTGTCATTGAGACAGTAAAAAAAGCAGATGCCGCCGCCTGCCCGCCCCTAACTATTGGTGTCGGTCTGGGCGGCAGTTTTGACTACTGCGCCTTTTTAGCTAAAAAAGCACTCTTGCGGCAGATCGGCCAGCACAACCCCGTTGACACTTATCAAAAAATGGAAAAAGAACTTTTAACTGAGATCAATCAGCTCAATATCGGCCCAGCCGGCTTTGGCGGCAAGACAACAGCGCTAGCGGTAAATATTGAAAGTTACCCCTGTCACATTGCCTCACTGCCGGCAGCTGTCAATATTCAATGCCACTCTTCCAGACATTTAGAAATAATAATTTAGCACAACAAGCTAGTCGACGTTCCCTTTTAAAATTTGTTATAATGTCTATCAGAAATTAAAATAAAGGGGGGAATAACATGATTGGAACAACTGAATTGATCGTAATTGGCGGTGTAGCACTTGTCCTATTTGGCGGAGCACAGCTGCCTAAACTAGCTAAGAGCTTAGGAACTTTTATTAGCGATTTTAATGCAGCCAAAGAAGGCAAAGCCACAGCAAAACCGGCGGCAAAAAAAGCTGCTGCTAAAAAATCTGCAAAAAAGAGCTCAACAGCTAAAAAAAGTACTGCAAAAAAAACAACAAAGACAAAGAAGAAAAAATAGTTTTAAATGGGGATCTTAATTTTTTTTATTATTATTGGCCTCTTAACAGGCGGCTACTTTGTCTCAATAAAAATATTGAGCGAGATGACGGCATATTTAACGACCGTTTTTAATGTTGCTGTCATTTCGCTCGCTCCACACGATATAATTTTAACTATTTTCAAAATAGATTTGCTACTAGTAGGACTACTTCTCTTTCCTTTCCTATTGCTTGGCGGCATTGCCTATATTACACCGGCACTTTACGAGAACGAAAAAAAAATATTAGGTTATATCCCGGCGATCATTCTTTTAGCCATGGGCGGTATGGTCTTTGGCTGGCTCGTGGCTATTAAGATCTTCATACCATACTTGCAATCTTTTTCAGCAATGGTCAACATTCCCAATAACTGGTCGCTAGTTACCTTAATTTCTTTTATTCTCACGACCTGTCTGGTTTTTATTGGTGTTTTTCAGATCCCGATAATTTTAATTATTTTAGAAAATTTCAAGGTCTTAAAATTAGATCAAATCGCACAGATCAGAAAAGCGGCCATATTAATTGCCTTAATTTTTGGCGCAGTTGTCACACCGCCAGATGTCGGCTCGCAATTAATTGTCGCGCTGCCTTTTTGGCTGCTCTTTGAACTGACGATCCAATACATTAAATTCAAAAATAAATTTTTTAAAAAATAACTTGGCTAAATCTAAAGTATTAACTGCCGGTTAAAATCTGATGTTTACCGAATTAGCATGGCCATCCAGCCCCTCCAGTTTAGCTAAAACAGCTATCTCCGGCGCCAGAACTTTAAGATCTTTTTTATTGTATTTAATTAATGAAGTTCTTTTGAGAAAATCTTCTACACCCAGTGGTGAAGCAAAACGAGCAGAACCGCCGGTCGGCAACACATGATTAGGGCCGGCAATATAATCGCCTAAACTCTCCGGCGAATAGTTGCCCAGAAAAACTGCGCCGGCATTATTGATCTTATCAAAAAACTTTTCCGGATCTTTTAACATTATCTGGAGATGTTCTGGTGCTACCATGTCGGCCAGGCGAACAAAATCGGCATCATCTTTAATTACAATAATCGCTCCGTTATCGGCAAACGACTTTTTAATGATCTCACAGCGCGGCAATTTATTAGCCTGTTTAGAGACCTCCGCAGCGACCGCCTTGGCTATTTTTATATCGTTGCAGATCAAAATAGAAGAGGCCAGCGGATCGTGCTCCGCCTGAGTGATCAGGTCGGCCGCCACAAATTTAATATTAGCGCTATTATCAGCTAAGATCAACGAGTCGGAAGGGCCCGCTAACTTATCAATACCAACTTCACCGTAAAGCAGTTTTTTTGCTAACGTCATATAAATATTACCTGGTCCGGCAATAACATCAACTGCCGGAATACTCTCCGTGCCATAGGTCAAAGCGGCAATAGATTGCGCACCGCCGCACAAATAAATTTCTTCTATTCCCAGCTCACAGGCAGCAGCCAGAATCAATGAATTAGCGCTCCCTTTATTATCTGGCGGCGTTACCACACAAACCCGCGGCACACCAGCAACTTTGGCAGGGATAACATTCATTAACAAAGAAGAAGGGTAAAGCGCCCGGCCGCCCGGCACATAAACACCAGCGGCCGAAACAGGCGAATAACGCATACCAACCGCTGACTCATCCCCCGCTGGTATCACCCATGAACGGGGCACTTGTTTCAAATGATAATTAGAAATATTCTTGATCGCAATGCGAATAGCTCTTAAAAAGTCTTTGTCGGCCTGGCTATGTGCCAATTTAATTTCCAGCGGATCAACTTTTAAGTTTTTTAATGTAACTTTATCAAATTTTTTGGTGTATTTTTTTACAGCTTTATCGCCATTTTTTTTAACATCTTTAATTATTTCCCAGACGATCTTATTTTCCGGGCGGTCAGCGGAAAAAGAGCCCCTTTGCAAAAGCTCTTTCAAACTATTATCAATATCTTTAGTTATTATCTTCAGCATTATTTGTACGCCCCCAAGAAAAGCCGCTAGTTTTAGAGCACTTTTTTTAAGTAATCCATAAAATCGGGAAAAGATGTATCAATGCAATTAGTATCTGTCACTGTAGTCTCTTTGCTATTGCGCAAACCAAAGATCAAAGAAGACATGGCAATGCGATGATCGTGATGCGAAGAAACTGTAACTTTTTTAGCAATCACCCGCTCCGGATCACCAACTATCTCCAACCCGTCTTTATGCTCAACGTACTTAACGCCAAAACGCTCCAGCATTTCACAAATTGTTTTGATCCGGTCGGACTCTTTAACTCTCAATTCTGCCGCATCTTTAATGACGGTTTTACCTTGAGCAAAGGCCGCCGCTACCGCCAGCATAGGGATCTCATCGATCATTTTTACAATGATCTCACCGGAAAATTCTGTCGCTTTTAAGGCCGAGTATTCCACCGCCAGATCGGCTACCGGCTCACCGGAAACAATACTTTTATTTTTAAGTGTTATTTTAGCGTTCATTTTAATTAGTGCGTCTAAAACACCGGTCCGGGTCGGATTAATCCCAATATTTTTTAATATCAATTTACTGCCTGGAACAATTAAGGCCGCTACTATAAAAAAAGCAG
>CAYUXF010000052.1:0-10940 GCA_964448755.1 uncultured bacterium | reverse complement strand
TTTATAATTTGTTATTTGTTAGGTGCTCTTCCTTTTGGTGTAATTGCCGCTAAATTCTGCGGTGTCGATATTTTTTCTGTTGGTTCCGGTTCTACCGGTACTACTAATGTTATCAGGGCTTGTGGAAAAAAGTGGGGGATAACTGTTCTGGTTCTGGATATTTTAAAAGGCACTTTAGCTACTTATCTGGGCATGGTGACGTTTTCTAACGAGTGGCTGGTTGTTCTGTGCGGTATACTGGCCATGGTGGGCCATTCTTATTCTATTTTTATTAAATTTAAAGGCGGCAAAGCGGCCGCTACTGGTGTTGGTTTAGTATTGGCTATTAATCCCTCCATTTTTTTGTTCTTAGCGGTAATGATAATTGTCATTAGGCAGCTGACCGGGTATCAATCTATAGCTTCTTTAATACCCGCTTTACTGGCACCGTTCTTATTTTATTATGTCAATGAACCGCTGCCGTATCTTTGCTTAGCTGTATTGGGTGCGGCTTTTATTTGGCTCAAGCATATTCCTAATATTAAAAGATTACTAAAAGGCCAGGAAAATAAAATAACCGGCAGGAACAAGTAAGAGCAAACAGCAGGAGGACGCATGAAAGTTACAGTAATTGGCTGTGGTGCCTGGGGCACAACGTTAGGCAAGATCTTAGCCGAAAATGGTCACGATGTTTTTATCTGGTCGCACGATCAAGCGATCAGTCGTGATATTAATGAGGAATACGAAAATAAAAAGTTATTGCCAGGTATTGTTCTGCCGGAAAACTTGCGGGCAGTCAATACTTTTTCAGAGGCCTTGAGCGGTAGTTCTCTGGTAGTTCTGGTTACCGCTTCAGCTTTTTTTAAAGAGACACTTTTAAAGATCAAAGATTTTTTAACACCGGAGATGTTGTTGGTTTCCGCTACCAAGGGTTTGCATGAGGGCGATGACCGACGGATGTCGGAGTTGATCTTTGAGGTTTTGCCTGATTTTAGATCAAGAACAGCGGTTCTTTCCGGACCTAATATTTCTAAAGAGATAGCATTGGGGAAGCCTGCTGTTACCGTTATTGCCTCAGAGAACAAAGAGACAGCTAAAACGATCCAGCAGCTTTTTAATCGCGATTATTTCCGGGTCTACACTAACAATGATGTGGTCGGCACTGAATTTGGCGGTACGCTCAAAAATGTCATTGCTATAGTTGCTGGCATTATTGACGGTTTGAAGTTAGGTGATAATGCTAAATCGGCCTTAATGGTGCGTGGTATTTTAGAAATGTCGCGTTTGGCGGTGAAATTAGGCGCCCAGCAGCAGACGCTTTTTGGCCTTTCCGGCATGGGTGATCTGATCACGACCTGTTCTAGCGAGCTGAGCCGCAACCATTATGTTGGCGAACAACTGGCTGCCGGAAAAAGTTTGAAAGAGATATTAGGCGGCATGACCGCTGTTGCTGAGGGCGTTGCTACAACAAGGGCGGCTTATGAGTTGGCCCAGAAAAATAAAATTGAAATGCCGGTGACAGAACAACTCTATAAACTACTATATGAAAATAAAAAAATAGCGGAAGCAATTAATGATCTGATGAATAGAGATCTGAAAGCAGAAAACCATTAGATGTATCAAAATACTTTAGAGCATGAGCCGGAAAAAACTATTCTTGCCGCGCTTCATTTGCCGGACGAAACAGAAGAAGAATTCAATTATTCTATAGAAGAATTAGAACAGTTGGTGGCGACCGCCGGCGGCATAGTTTGTGCTTGTTTTGTTCAAAACAAGGAGAGTCCAGACCCGGCAACTTTTATTGGTCAAGGTAAAGTAGAAGAGATTTTTAATTATTTACAGGATAATCCAGAGGTTAGCACTGTCGTTTTTGATAACGATCTTAACCCCCGTCAAGTGAGAAACTTGTCGAAATTTTTAAATGTCAAAATTTTAGACCGGACCGAAGTTATTTTAGATATTTTTGCGGCCAGAGCGCAGACCAAAGAAGCGCAGCTGGAAATAGAATTAGCCCAGCTGGAGTATTTAATGCCGCGCTTGACTAGAATGTGGACGCATTTGGAGCGTCAGGCCGGTGGGATGGGGACTAGAGGGCCTGGTGAAACGCAGTTAGAAACAGATAAAAGATTAATTAATAATCGCGCGGCAGCGCTGCGTAAAAAAATTAAAGAAGTAGAAAAACATCGTGAACTTTTGCGCTGCGGACGCAAAAGAAAAGGCAATAAAGTTGTTTCTATTGTTGGTTATACTAATGCTGGCAAATCAACGCTGTTAAAAAAATTATCGGGCAAAGATATTTATGTAGAAGATAAATTATTTGCCACACTGGATCCGGTGATCAGAAAAGTTTATTTACCGCAGATCAAACAAGAAGTTCTCTTTTCTGATACTGTCGGCTTTATTAAAAAATTACCGCATCACCTGGTTAATTCGTTTAAATCGACGCTCGAAGAGGTGGTCTGTGCTGATTTGATCTTGCATGTTGTGGATATTTCGGCGACAGATTACGAGCGGCAAATTGAGGCGGTTTACGATGTTTTAGGTGAATTGGATGTTTTAGAAAAGAAGATAATTACTGTTTTTAATAAAATAGACCTGGCCCCAGATGCCGATGTTGATCTTTTAGAGGATATTTATGCGCCTTTTGTTATTATTTCTGCTGTTGATGGCCGCGGCCTTGAGACACTGCAGGAGCTGATCGTTAAAAATTTGGTTGGCGATTAGCCTTAATTATCATAAAATAGATAGGTTAAAGCATTGTTATATTTATAGATAGGGGTATGTTCTCTTGATAGTGCTTAATTCCAAAAATAGTCTTTTTAAAGGAAGATGGCCTGTGGATACAGTTGAAAAAGAAAATAAACAGGAAGAACTTTTTGAGTTTAAGGTTAAAGTTAAGGACTTTGAAGGCCCTTTTGATCTTCTGTTGCATTTAATTGAAGACAAAGAGATCGAGATCTGGGATATTAATATCAGTGAGATCACCTCTGACTATTTGAATTATCTGCACAAGATGCAGGAATTGGATCTGAATATTGCCGGTGAATTTATGGTCATGGCGGCAATTTTAATTGAGATGAAATCAAAAATGTTGCTGCCAAATAACAGCGACGAAGACAGTGAGTCGATCATTGAGGCAGAAGAGGAACGGCGTCATCTTTTAGAAAAGTTAATTGAATATAAGGCGTTCAAAAATTTGACGCAAAAATTACTGGAAAAAGAAGATCGGTTTAAATATGTTTTTACCAGAGAACATATCAACAAGAAGATACTGGACAATTTTCCAATAGAAAAAGTTGTTAATATTAAGAATGCTTCGCTGGAAAATCTCACAAAGTGCTTTAACCGTGTTTGGCAGGATTTTGAGCTGAGAATTATTACGCATGAAATAGAACATATCTCAGATCATATTTTTTCTGTTAAGTCTAAAATGTACGATATTATCTCTCGCTTGCGCAGCGGTGCAGCCAGTATGATGTTTACAGAGTTTTTCTATAATGCCGCCAGCCGTTATGAAATAATTGCCACTTTTTTGGCATTGCTGGAATTAATGCGCGAGGGCTTGATTTTAGCGGTCCAAAAAGATCTTTTTGACGATATAGAGATAGTGATGCGGACTAATATTTCGGAAAAAGAGCTGGCCGCGGCCATGGAGAATGTGGATGAGTATAATACTGTGCGAGAACTTAATACAGAAGCAGAGCCTAAAGAAAAGGAAACTGCCGAGCAGCAGTCTTTGTTATCTGAGCAGGAACCAGACTAAAAGGGAGGGTTATCATGTCAAATACTAATTTAAAACAGCGGATCGAGGTTATTTTGTTTATGTCCAGAGAACCTTTGGCCGCCCAGGATATTGCCAATTATACGGGTGCTGGGCTTGAAGAGGTTGAACAGACTTTAGCGGCATTGGTTGAAAAATATGAGCTGGAAGAATTTGGCATTCAGATCTTGCGTTTTTCAGATAAATTTCAGTTTGCCACCAAACCGGAATATTCTACTGCTTTAGACGGCTATGTTAATGCGCCAATTGAAGCGGCGCTTTCTACGGCGGCCATGGAAACTCTGGCGATCATTGCTTATCGTCAGCCTATTACCAGAGCGGAGGTAGAGGCTATTCGCGGCGTTAATTCCGATGGCATTATTAGGTCATTACTGGAAAAAGAATTAATTGAAGAGTCCGGCCAGGCTGAGACTATTGGCCGTCCGACACTATATAATACGACACCGATGTTCTTAAAACATTTTGGTTTAAAAACCCTAGAAGAGCTGCCTCCTGAACCTAAGCTTAAAATGGCAGAGGCAGATGATCTGACCGAGTCCTTGAAAAATTTTAGGACCGTTAACGTTAATGAAGATAAAATAGCGCTGACGAGCGTGGAAGATCTTAAAAATAACTCTGGTGCAGCTGCTGCCGAGGCCGAAGTTTTAGTTGGCGGCAATGAAAACGTTTAATCAGCATAATACGGAGGAACGTTTACAAAAAGTGATCGCTTCTGCCGGTCTGGCGTCCAGACGTGGTGCAGAAGAATTGATTCTAGCCGGTAAGGTCAGCGTTAATGGCAAGGTTGTTACCGAGTTAGGTGTTAAGGTTTCCGGTAAAGATCGCGTAGAAGTTGACGGTCAGATAATTAACAAGAAGAAATTAAAATATTATCTTTTTAATAAGCCGCGTGATGTTCTAGTGACGATGGATGATCCCAAGGAACGCAAAACAATTGCGGAATATTTTGAGCCGGGTGAAGGTCTGCATCCTATCGGTCGGCTTGACCGCAATACTGCCGGGTTGATCCTGGTTACCAATGATGGGGAGTTGACAAACCGCTTAATTCACCCCAGGTATAAGGTTGCGAAGAAATATTATGTCCGGTCCAGCGGCCTATTAACAGAAGATAAATTGAATATTTTAAAAAATGGTGTAAAATTGTCAGATGGAATTACAGCTCCTGCTGTAATAGAGCTTATTGGCCAAAACAAAGAGTATACAGAGTTTTATATAACTATACGCGAGGGTAAAAATAGACAGATCCGACGAATGGTCGAGGCTGTAGGTAGCGATGTTTTAAGTCTAATGCGTGTTAAGTTTGCATTTTTAACACTGCAGGGTTTGAAGCCGGGGCAAAAAAGAAAATTAACTCAACAAGAGATATCCGGTTTGAGAAAAATAACAGGGATAGAGGGGCAGAGATGTTTGAAAATGATGAAAAAAACACAAACAACCAGGAACAAGAATTACCGTTAAATAACACGTCTGATGGCAGTCAAGAGCAAGCCACTGAGAATGCTGATAACAAAGAAGATGTATCTTTTGAGTTCAAAGACCTAAAAAAAGAGCCGGAAAAACATTCCTTTTTTACAGAGAGAAGTGAAAAAAAGAAAAAAGAACAGGAGCGTTCTTTTTCAATAGGCAAAATATTAAAAGAAGCGCGCTTGGCCAATGATGTTGATTTTGGCAAAATATATGAAGCGACCAAGATCCGTAAAAAATATTTAGAGTGCTTGGAAAGTGATAACTTTGAATCATTGCCGAATTTGCTTGTTGCCAGAGGCTATATCAAAATATATGCTGATTTTTTAGGTATAGATAAAGACCCGCTTATTGATGAGTTTAATCGTCTTTATCCTGGTGAGGCTGTTGGTAGCAATGGTCCGCGCAATCCTAATGAGATAAAGTTAGGCCCTACTACACCGAAAAACTTTTATATTCCTCGTGCTTTGCGCAATATGAATGCCAGTGGTTTTAATTACACCAGTGAAGTAAGGGGCCGACAAAACAAAAAAACAGTAACAATAGCCAGCACCGCTATCGGTCTGGTAGTTTTTGCGATTATGCTTAGTAATTTTTATTTTAGAAATACGGTTGGCGAGATCAAGACCAATCCTCGTCAAAAAGAAGATGTTGCCCAGTTGGAGTCTGTTTTGGCGCCTGAGGTTCTACAGCAAAAAATTAACAGCAATTTGGTGTTTATCAGCGCGACAGCCATTGGTAGAAATTATGTTACGGTTGTTATGGACGGACGGCTGGTTTTTAAAGGTTATATGGAACGCGGTGAGAACAGGTACTGGGAAGCAACTCAATATATCAGGATCAAGTCAACCCTTCCACGCAACCTAGAATTATCTGTTAATGGTGGAGCTGTTCAGAAAATGGCCGATAAATTTGAGGCTGTTGAAAATACCTATTATCCTGAAGACGGCCGCTCTGCTCCTGAGTCAATTCAGTCTGCAGCTCCTGTGGAGAAAAAAGAAGAGCCAGTTGCGCCGGTTGTTGAAGAAAAAAAAGAGAAAAAACAACTTAGTTATTATGATGAGAACGCCTTAACTGAAAATGTTAAAGAAATTACTGCTACGGCCAAAAAAGAGGCGGAAAAAGTAGTGCAAAAAGTATCGCAAAATATTACTGATCAGGCCGAGAAAGCTAAACCAAGCAAAAAAGAGCTGGAGGAAGCTAAAAAAGCTGAAGAAAACAAGAAAAAAGAGCAGTCAGAAGAAGATGCTCTATTTACTTTTTAGCTTACTTATTATAAATTAGCGGCATTATTTAATTAGTAAAATATTAGTTTGGAGGAAGTTGTGGCTGAAATAGAAGCAAGACATGATGAAGATATTGAGAGAATGCTCAGAAGATTTAAGCGGCAGGTTAAAAATGAGAATATTATCCAGATAGTCCGCGATAAAGAGTGTTATGAAAAACCTTCTGAAAAGAGAAAAAAACTCAAAAGACAGCGTGACCGCGATAATAGAAGACGTCAAATTGCTGAAGAGTGGTAGACCAAATAAAGTCTTTTTTTAGAATTTCTTTTTTTTCAAAGTTGAAAATACTTGACCGGTATCTTTTTTCTGAAGTTGCCGGTCCTTTTGTTTTTGGCATGATCGGCCTGGTCGTTATCGGCATGGTCGATATTGTTTTTACGTTAATTGATATGTTCATCAATAACGGGATACCATTTTTAATAGTTATGAAGCTGTTGATCTACAAAGTTCCGGCAATTATGGTCCTTTTTTATCCCATGGCGGTATTGTTTGCAACTTTAATTGTGATAATTAGGCTTGCCAAAGACAGTGAGATAACGGTTATGCGGACCGGCGGGCTTTCTTTAGGACGGATCGTGGCGCCCATTATTGTTACCGGTTTTTTAATTTTCGGGCTTTCTTTTTTTACTAATGAATTACTGGTTCCCTGGGCCAATAAAGTTTCCGATAAACTGATTGAACACGCTGTTTTAAAAAAACCTTCTCCTGATATTCTGGAAAACACTTTTTTTAAAGAATCCAATGAGCGGTATTTTTATGTTGGCAAAATTTTTCCGGATAATAAAATGGAAAATATTGTTATGTATGAAATAGCTGGCGATTTTCCGCGGGTGGTTACTGCTAAGAAAGCTTCCTGGGACGGTCGGGTGTGGGTCTTAGAGCAAGGGGTAATTCATAAATATAGCGCCAACGGCATAATTAAATATCAGGGGACTTTTGATAATATGACATTGTTTGTAGATAACGAATTTTATAATTATTACCGCAATCAAAATACGCCGCGCCAAATGAGCAGTAAAGAACTTAAAGAGCGGATCAATAAGCTCGATGCCGGCGGTGTTTCAACTGAGACACTAAAAGTAGAATATTATATGAAATATGCTACGCCAATGGCCTGTTTTATTTTTTCTTTAACCGGTGTTGCTTTGTCTTTGCTTTTTATCAGGAATGGTAAAGATCTCTGGGGTATTGTTGCTGCTGTTTTATCCGCTCTTTTGTCGGTTGGATTTTATTTTTTTGTAACGGCGGTTTTTCGTTCGCTGGGTCGTGGTGCTCTTATTTCACCAGTTCTGGCCGCCTGGGCGCCCAATATTATTTTTGCTATTATTGCTGTGCTATTGATCCATTATCGAACTAAAACGGAATAATAAATTATGCAGCAGATTGCCCAAACGGCTACATTTAAAGAGGTTGTCGCCAATTTAGAAAAAAAAATAGAGCGCGACCCTTATAATAAAAAATATATCTCTTCTTTAGGCGAGATCTATTTTGATCATGATCAATACTTAAAAGCGGCCGATATTTTTGCTAAATTTTTAACTATTGACCGCTATTTTTTGCCGACAATTGTTTTGCGTTATGAAAAAACGCTGCAAGCTAAACCTAAGAATATGGAGTTGCGCAAAGCGCTGATCAATTTGCATATTGCGGAGAATGCTATTCCCGATGCTCTTTTAGAAATATCCGATTATCTTGATCTTTTGCCGATGGACAGCGAAATAATTTCTCTCTTGCTTAAGCTGGTGAGAAAACACAAAGAACTTAATTTAGATATTGTTGTTGAGGTTCTGGAAAAAGCCCGCCGTAATAATTTGCGCAACAGTTCTCTAGTTGAAGTTTTGGCCGGTATTTATTTGGATAAACAGGATAATTATAACGCTATCAGGCTTTATGAAGAGGCTATAGCTTTTGACGAGAACAATATTGCCGCCTGGTTAATTTTAGCGGATCTTTATGTTAAACATGGCAATTATCAAAAAGCCATAATTGCATACCAGCGGGTTTTAAATTCTTCCGGGCGGCCAGAACAGCTGGTTGATAAATTAGAACAGCTGGTAAAGTCAATAGAAGATAATATAGGCTTTAATTATCTTTTGGCAGACGCTTATTTAAAGAAAAGAGATCCTGATAAAGCGATGGACTGCTACCGATTGGCACTGAAAAAGAAAAAAGAAGATGCGGAAATAATAGTTAAAAAGATCAAAGATGTTTTTCGTGCTTATCCTGATTATCCGGAGGCTTACTTTGTTTTATCCAAGGCTTTGTTAGCGGCTGGCCGCTATAGTGAAGCTGTAACTGTGCTCAATAAAATGGTCCATCTTTCCCATAAATATATTGACCGGGTTATTTTGGAGTTAAAAGCACTTTTGAAAATATGTCCGGAACAGGCTCTGGCAATCCAGTCGTTGGGTGAAATTTATCTATTATTATCAGATTATGATAATGCGCTTAAGTATTTTAATCAATTAGTTGAATTAATGCCTGAAGATTCAGAAAAGATCGTTCAGAAAGCCAGAGATATTTTAAAGAAAGATCCGCGTGTGGTTGGTGCTCGTGAAATAATTGCCCGGGCCTTCTTGTCGCGCGGCAATTACCGCCGGGCGGCAGCAGAGGCGGAGTCGATAATTGCCTTGGATCAAAAAAATATTGGCGCTTATCAAATTTTAGGGCGGGCCCAGCTGGAATTGGGTGAGATCGATCTGGCGGCAACTACTTTAAAGATGGCACTGTCGCTCGATCCTTATAATAAAGATACTCACTATTATTATCAAAAAGCAGCGGAGAGCCGTCTTGATGCCATCAACGCGGCACTTTTTAAAAAAATAGCGCACGATCCCTGTAAGTATTCCTTACATTATGAATTAGCCAATAACTATTTTCACAAGGGTTTAATTAAAGAAGCGGTAGGTGAATTTCAGCTAGCTGTTAAAGATGCCGAAAAAGCCTATGATGTTCATAAGATGCTGGGCATTTGTTTTAAAGAACAGGGGCGCTATGATCTGGCGGTAGAGCAGTTCAATAAATCACTGCTATTGCTGACAGAAAGCGATGTTGCTAAAAGACTGCGCATACAGTTCTATATTGGGTTAGCGTATGAGGCACAGGGGCTTATTAAGGAAGCTCTTTCAATTTATGAAGAGATCATGGTTGATGATATTAACTATGAAAATATACAGCTGCGGATGGAAAAATTGCGCAGCTTTTCTTGGGTAGAGATCAGGGGCCGGGCGCTGGCGGCCATTATTTACGATTTGCCGAACAAAAAAATCATTTGTTCGTGGGCTAAAAATAGCGAATCAGAGGAATATAATAAAAAATATAAAAATAAAAATGTCGATCTTTCTTTTAGTTTAGAACATAACAATAAAGCGGTTGAGCATGCTTTACGCGGACGTTTTTCTGCGGCCGAAGATGAGCTGCTTCTCTCAGAACAGATGGATCCTAATTTTACGATCATTCATAATAATTATGGTGTAATTAATTTAATTAAGGGTGAATATGTTAAAGCCAAAGAGTGTTTTGACCGGGCCTTATCGATCAACAAAAAACTGCCGATAGTTTTTTATAATTTGGGTATTTATGAACATTTGCAGGGCAATTATGCTGAAGCAATGGCTTTTTATGAAAAATCTCTGGCGCTGGATAATTCTATGTATGTTGTTCAGATCAATATGGGGGATATTTTTTATAGCAACGGTGAAATCGAAAAGGCTGTTTCCTGCTGGGAGAGGGTCTTACAGCTCGGGGTTGTGCCGGAGCTAGCTAGAAGAAGGCTTAAGTATAAGCAGCTGGCCTGATTATGACGGAAAATAAATACAGATATTGTTTTTGGTTTTCAAAAAAAGGGTTTTTGATCTTTATTTCTCATCTTGATCTGATGCGTTTATTTGAGAGAGTTTTTGCCAGAAGTGCAATTCCTGTCTTATATAGTTGTGGTTTTAATCCGCATCCCCGGTTTTCTTTGCCGTATCCGCTGTCTCTAGGATGTGCTGGCGAAAATGAGCTGGCGGAGATTTTTTTAAATGAAGCCATGGAGCCAGCTGAGTTTAAAAAAAAGCTCAATAGTTTTTTACCAGCGGGCATTGTTGTTGAAGAGGTTTTGGTTGACAAAAATTGTCCTGACCTGGCAAAGAGTGAAAGTATAGAATTTACATATAAGCTTGAATTAAAGCGGGATCTTGATAAAGAGTCTTTGTTGCAGCGCTTGGCTGATAAAGAATACTGCCTTGAGCGGGTAAATAAAAAAGGTAAAGTAATTCAAGATAAAATAAATGATTTTATTAAAACAGCTGAAATAACTGCAAATAAAATAAAAGTTAAACTGAAAATGGTCAATGGCCGAACTCTAAAAACCGAACAATTATTCAAATTTTTTAATATTGAAGTTGATCAGCTAGTAGATATTAGCCGTTCAATAGCTATTATTTAAA
>CAYUXF010000051.1:0-11180 GCA_964448755.1 uncultured bacterium | reverse complement strand
AATATTTCGCTGGCGATCCTTCACAACGGACAGATCACCGAGAAAAATCTAACGTCTGAAACAATTAAAGCAGAACAGCTGGTGCTTTTTCTCGATGAACTTTTAAAAAAAGTTAACCTGACACTAAACGATCTGAAAAAGATCGGCATCGCCATTGGACCAGGCGCCTTTACCGGTTTGCGCCTTTCGCTAGTCACCGCTAAAACTATTGCACTGGCAAAACAAATCCCTTTAGTTGCTGTTTCTACATTAGAAGCCCTGGCTCATCAGGAAAAAGCTAAATTAAAAGACCACAAAAAGCTGCGCATTATTCTCAATGCCTGCCGTGGTGAAGTTACTACCGCCTTATTTGACCAAGACCTTACTCGTCTGGAGCCAGATCATGCTTTAAAAGAAAATGAGATCAATCTCTTGGAAAAAGATACTCTCATCATTAAAGATCCTTTGGCAGGCGCCGCCGTTATTGCCAGTCTGGCCGAACAAAGCACACTGCCTTTTGAAAAAAACACTATTTTAAAACTGGAGCCGGCCTACTCACATGCCGCCAGGATCAACAAAACCAACAAACAAGAACTCCGGCATCTCAAGATCAGCAACTTAAAATAATGGAAATCCGCAGAGAAAATAACGGGCTCTTTTTAATTGAGAAGAAAAAAATCATTGGCTGGTTAAAATACACACTGGCCGCCGATGAAGCACAGATAGATGATCTGTATATAATAGAAGAAAACCGCAACCAAGGGCTGGGCCAGAAACTACTAAAAATTTTTTTAAGCGAATTAGATAAAAAATATTCTCAGGTTATCTTAGAAGTGCGAGTCAGCAATCTAAGCGCCATTGCCATTTATAAAAAAAATGGCTTTAAACTCCTCAGTATCAGAAAAAACTACTACAGCGCACCGCGCGAAGATGCCCTGGTAATGAAATTAGAGCTTTTGTAAAATATTCTCTGCTGTTAAACCACATTTTCTAAGCAATTCTGGACAGCTCCCCTGTTCAATAAACTGAGCCGGCAGCCCCATTCTTTCTACCGGCAGATCAAGTTTTAATTCCTGCAGTGTTTCTAAAACAGCAGAACCAAAACCACCTTCCAAAACATTTTCCTCTACTGTAATTAATTTTTCAGCAGCTGCCGTTGTTCTTTGCAGCAATTCTTTATCCAGCGGCTTAACAAACCGGGCATTGACCACACAAACATCCGGGCCAGCCATTTTAGCCGCCTCTATTGCCGGTATTACCATACTGCCCACCGCCCAAATGACTTTAGCGGCGCCGCACTGGCCATAAACAATTTCCCCTTTGCCAATTTCCAGTTCTCTGGCTGGCCGTTCTGCTGTCATAAAGGGTGCCAGACCGCGCGGATAACGCAAAGCAAAAAGACCGTTAAACTTTAAGCCGCTCAAGATCAGATCTTTCAACTCATTACCATCGGCCGGCGCCGCCAGAACAATACCGGGAATATGCCGTAAAAAAGAGAGGTCAAAAACACCATGGTGGGTCGGGCCATCCTGCCCAACTAAGCCGCCGCGGTCTATGGCCAAGAACAAAGATAATTTTTGCAAAGAAATATCATGGATCAGCTGGTCATAGGCCCTTTGTAAAAAAGTAGAGTAAATTGCCAGAACCGGCTTGAGCCCCTCGGCAGACAAGCCGGCAGAAAAAGTCACCGCATGTTCTTCGGCAATTCCCACATCAAAGAAGCGCTTTGGATATTTTTCTGCAAAACGCTGCAAACCAGTTCCATCTGGCATTGCCGCAGTCAGTGCACAAATACGCTCGTCCTGAGCGGCCTGTGCAACAATTTCTTCGGAAAAAATTTTGGTATAGGTTTTATCTTTTTCAGCAGCAGGCTGGCCGCTCTTAATATCAAAACAACCAATGCCATGAAAAAGTGTCGGATCTTCTTCGGCCGGCAGATAGCCTTTCCCTTTTTTTGTCATAACATGCAGTAACAATGGTCCTTTGTTAAATTTTTTAGCGTATCTAATCGCACTCATCAACATCGCAATATTGTGGCCGTCGATCGGCCCAATATAAGTAAATCCCATATCCTGCAAAAAACCGGCGTACTTTTTATTGCCCAGCTCTTTAATAACCATTTCGCCGGTCCTATCTACTAATTTCTCAATAACTTTGGTAGCCGGCTTTCCGACCATCGGGATCATCTTTAAAAATTTTTCGGTATTAGCTTTCAAGCCGGTATAAAGACCGGATAAACGCATCGTTGTAAATATCTTATTAAGTCGGCCAACCGGTTTAGAAATAGACATCCCGTTATCATTGAGGATCACCACAAAATTACTATTTTTAGCAACACCATGGGCATTATTTAATCCTTCCATAGCCAGCCCGCCAGACAAAGAGCCGTCGCCAATGACAGCAAAAACACTATGTTGTTCATGCTTAAGATCGCGGCCGCTGGCCATACCCAACGCCGCTGAGATAGATGTTGAAGCATGCCCCACTGTCAGCGCATCATAAACAGATTCTTCTCGTTTAGGAAAACCAGAAAGACCACCTAATGTACGAATAGTATTAATACGGTCTAAACGCCCGGTCAAAATTTTATGGGCATAAGCCTGATGGCCAACATCCCAGACGATCTTGTCTTTTGGCGTATCTAAAACAGCATGCAGCGCTACCGCCAGCTCTACCGCACCCAAACTGGGCGCTAAATGCCCGCCGTTAACAGAACTAACCTCTATAATTTTTTTTCTAATCTCTTGCGCCAGCTGATCAAGTTCCGCACGCGAATATTTTTTAAGATCGGCCGGCCCCTGATATTTTTCCAACAATGACACGCTTAAACTCTCCTAACTAACAACAAAGATTACCCCAGAAAGCAATAACCATACCAAGAACCAGACCAAAAAAAACTTCTAGTGAAGTATGTCCAATAAACTCTTTTAAGCGATCTTCTTTCAATCCCTTATTAGAAAAAAGATCATCGACAATTTTATTGAGCACACGGGCCTGTTTCCCTGCCGCTTGCCTAACGCCAGCCGCGTCATACATCACGATACAGCTAAAAACAATTGCTATCGCATAGCTGGCAGAAGTCCATCCTTCATTAAGCCCTATAGAAGTAGCCAAAGCCATGACCGCCGCACTATGCGAACTGGGCATGCCGCTGGAGCGGACAAAGATCCTAAAGTTAATTTTTTTATGTTGCCAGTAATAAAAAACCATTTTTAAAGCTTGAGCGATCAGCATCGCAATAATTGCCAGTTTAATATTAATATTACCAAGAACAGAAGAAAACATCTTTCCCAATTCAATTAAAACATCCATTTAGTTATCCCTCTCTAATAAGTATTTCAATATTTGCTGCAACCTGTTTTCTGGGCCAAAAAGATCAGCAAAATTATAAGCTTTTTCAGTCTCTTTTAACAAATATTCTTCTGCTTTATCAAGCCCCAGCAAATTAACATATGTCGCTTTGCCGCTGGAGCTATCTTTACCCGGTGTTTTACCAAGTTTTTGAGCCGAGCCGCGAACATCTAAAATATCATCTTTGATCTGAAAGGCCTGGCCCAGCGCCTCTATATAGCCGGTCAGGTCAGTCACAACATTCTCAGCCGGTTCGGCAATAATTAGCGGCACTTCTATACAAAAGGTTAAAAGCGCGCCGGTCTTCAGCTTATGAATGTTTTGCAATTCTTTTAATGTCGTAATGTCTTTTCCGGCGGCAATATCCAGAGCCTGCCCACCGGCCATGCCCAAAAAACCAGAAGCAGTAGCAAGCTTTTTTGTTATGCTAACTATTTTTTCAGCCGCCAATCCGTCAGACAAAAAACCGGCAGCCAAAACCTCATAGGCATAGGCCTGTAAGGTATCCCCGGCCAAAATAGCCATATCTTCGCCAAAAACCTTATGCGCTGTCGGTCTACCACGTCGCAGATCATCGTTATCCATCGCCGGCAGATCATCGTGAATTAACGAATACGTATGTATCATCTCAATAGCGGCTGCCGCCGGCAGAACATCTTTCGCTTTCAAGCCGAGCGCTTCCGCCGTTGCAATCATCAAGACCGGCCTGATCCTTTTGCCGCCGGCAAATAGAGAGTACTCCATGGCTTCGATCAGTTTTGTCTTAGGCAAAAGATCAAAAAAATTATCTTTAAGATATTTCTCGAGCAGCCGGGCCTTTTCTTTAATATAATTATCTATTGTTTTTTCTGCTGACATTTTTTACTCAAAAACCTCTTGACCGTCTTCAGAAAATATTTTGACCTCTTTTTCTACACGCTGTAATTTCTGATAACATTTTTTAGAAAGTTCCAGGCCCAATTTATATTTTTCCAAGGCTTCATCGAGCGTATTATCGCCGCTGGTCAAGCTCTCTACTGTTTTTTCCAATTCCTGCAAATCTTTTTCAAAGTTGGTCATTACTTATTTTTAAAACCTCGCTTGTTATTACACCGTCTTTTAGCCGGACATTTATTATATCATCTCTTTTCAGCTCTTTGACAGAAAAGAGCGTTTTGCCGTCTTTTTCTACAACAGCAAAGCCGCGCGCCAAAACAGCCAACGGATTAAGTGCGGCCAGCTGTTCATTTAAATTCTGCCAGGCGGTCTGTTTTTTTTCAAAAACATTTATCAACGCTCTTATTGATTGACGCTGTAAGGACTCCAGATATTGGTATTGATCGGTTAAGAGTCTGCTCAGACCTTTATTTAAAATATTTTTCATTTCGGTAACACGCTGCCGCCAGGCAAAAATATCAGGAACGATCATTTCCGCCGCCGCCGAAGGGGTCGGTGCACGTAAGTCGGCAACAAAATCGGCAATTGTATAATCGACCTCATGCCCCACAGCAGAAACTATCGGCGTCTTAGCGGCAAAAACAGCTCTAGCAACCGCCTCTTCATTGAACGCCTGCAGATCCTCTAATGAGCCGCCGCCGCGCGCCAAAACGATCAGATCAAAATCTGGATCATCAGCTAGACTGATGTTTTTCACAATACTCTCCGCAGCCAAAGCGCCCTGTACAATTGTAGGAAAAACTACTATTTCGAGCCCTGGATCACGCCCTTTGGCTACTTTAATAATATCCCGCACCGCCGCGCCGGCAGGTGCTGCTAAAACAGCGATCTTTTGCGGGAAAAGCGGCAGTTGTTTTTTAAATTTCTGGTCAAAAAGTCCTTCGCCAGCCAGCTGATCTTTTAATTGTTCAAAAGAGCGGGCCATAGCGCCAAGGCCGGCCGGCTCCAGCCAAAAAACCTGTAAATTATATGTGCCCCGCTTATTAAAAACTGTCAGCCGGCCTTTTAAGATAACTTCATCGCCGTCTTGCGGCAGAAATTTAATATTTCTGGTCTGAAAGACAACACAATTGAGCTGTGACTCTTCATCTTTAACAGTAAAATACCACTGCGTCCCCTGCTTGTATTGCTTAAAATTAGAGATCTCTCCTTTGACCAAAACAGACCGCAGTAAAAAATCATTTTCTATGAGGTTTTTTAAATAACTATTGAGTTCCGAAACAGAAAAACAGGCTTCTGTTTGCGGCTTTTCGTTTTGGTCCAGCGCTAACTCTGAGCTAAAATTATCAAAACTATCTTGCATAAACAAATTATAGCATCTAAGATATTCTCCATGGTCAATGAAAATTATTTAGCACCCGGAGGAAAAGAATACACTATTACTGCCGGCAATTTAGCTGGGTTAAATCAAGATTCTAAAATTCTTGATATCGCCTGCGGCAAGGGAATTGCCTCTATTAATTTAGCTAAAAAATTTGGCTGTCGGGCTATTGCCGTAGATATAGAAAAAAGTTTTATCTTAGAAGGTAACAAGCTGGCCAAAGAAGAAGGCGTCGCCGATAAAATAACCTTTATTAATGATGATTTCAATAAATTAGTCTTTGAAAAAGAAAGTTTTGACATGATCATTGCCGAAGGAGGCGCTTTCTCTTACATCGGCAAAAATTCCGGATTAAAAACAGCTTATCAGTTGTTAAAAAAAGGTGGGTATCTTGAATTATCAGATCTAATTATGCGCTCACCACACCTCTCTAAAAACATTGAAACAGCTTTTAATTTAACTGATATAGATGTTGAAACAGAAGAGAGCTACCGTCAGCTCTTAAAAATGAATAACTTTGAAATAATTTTTTGTTCTTATATTGCCCAGCACTACTGGAATAGTTATTACGAAAACATTCAGCAAAACCTTAAAAACCGTAAAGGGATTTTTGCCGATGAAAATTTCCGTGAAAATTTAGAAAAAGAGATCACCGCTTTTTATCAGCAGTCCGGTATTGAACAATTAGCTTACCTTTTTATGGTTGCCAAGAAAAAATAATTTTCCGTTTTTTAAAAACGATACGTCAAAGAAACTCTTTTAATTAAACCTAGGTCTTCATAATCGGCCTGAGCATAATCGAGTTCCAGCCCCAATAAATTTAAACCGGCACCATAAGAAAGTTTATCGCGCTCAACGCCGGCTCGCAGCGCAAAAACATTATTGACCAGCCAGTATTCACTGCCCAACTTAAAATAAGCGGGATTATTTTCGTCTTTTTCCAGTTCGGCAGAAAGCGCCAGTTTTTTTTCAAAAACCTTATAATAAAAAGCACTGCCCAGATTAACCCGCAGCGGCATAGTATCTACATGGCCAGTACTCCAGCTGACAGGAGTTCTCCCAATATTATGTACAGCTAAACCCAAAACCACCGGACTGTTTAAAAAATTATTTTTTAACCGATACATTATGCCCAGATCAAGCGCTGTAGCTCTAGCCGTATATTTGTCCAGAGCATAGCGATATTCACGCAGATTAAAACCATAAAAAAGAAAGGGAGTTTGTTCGCGGCTATAAGTCATTGTTAAATTGTGCTTTTCGCTATTAAATGTTCCCAGCTCTACCGGCCGGTCATCATCACCCCATTGAGTTTTTTGAATACCCCCGACAAAAGAACTATTATAGACAAGGCCCGCTACTGATTTTTTATCACTAAAGCCTAAATTAGAAAATCTTGTTAAGAACCCTAGATTTTTTCTATCGACATCGTCAAAATTATTGGCGGCAGAAAAAGAATATTCATTGTTAATAACTTTGGCTGCGGCGGCAGCGGGATTAAAATAAATACTGGAACTGCCGCCAGACATTGACGTAAAAGCATTGCCCATGGCCAGGGCTCTGGCACTGACACCGGTCTCTAAAAAATCGCCAGCATTATTAGAGGCCGTCAGCGGCAAATATAACATGCTCAGCAAAAATAAAATTGACCAGATTTTTTTATTTAAATTTTTCTTGTTCATTTTTTCGCCTCCTTTTAGCGGATCGCCGCCGTTTTGCCTTTGTAAACAGAGCGTTCTCCATCTGGATCGGTCACAATTACGGTATAAAGATAAACATCATTAGCTACAAACTGCCCATTGAGATCTTTGCCATCCCAAAAAGTTTTATTAAAGCCGGCCTGGTTAGAACAGTTCTTAATTTCTTTAACTAAGCGACCGTTAGTTGTATAAACCCGCACTTCAAGATCTTTAGCTGGCTGTGATAACTGATAGGTAAAATGTGTCCCATCGCGGCCAAAAGGAGAAGGAACAGTTAAAATATCCTTTATTGAAAAATCTGGTTCGGTAGAAAAAGTTATCAATGGCGTTTGATTGCTGTTATTACCCAGATCATAAACAACGATCCGCAGCTGATGTTTTCCCTTAGCTAAAGCACCTGCTATATTTTTAATATTAACGGCAATTACTCCGCGCTGGCCGGCACTACCTTCTTCAGCTGTAAAGGCAACAGACGGAATATTATAAGAAACGCCGTCGAGCAAAAGCGCCATATTTTCAGTATTGATCGCAGAGGTCAGGTCACTGACAATAACATTGAAGGAAACCTCAAGATCAAGATAATCGCCGTTGCGCAGTGAATCAAAACGCAAGTCTGGCAGATCATCATCATAGGCCCCATACTCCATATCGGCCAATAAGATAAAATCGGTAAAATGATCGGTCTCCACAAGGATCTCGCCGGCAGGAATATTTAGATCTTTTATTGTCAGACCTTGAGCAGACCAATCGCGACCATTCCAGTAAGCAACCCGAAGAGTCTCTTGGCGCAGTTGGTTTTTAGTAACTATTTCTGCATCAAAATTAATTTTAATTGACAACGGACGTTTAAAATTGCTTCGTTCACTGGCCAGCAGTCGATACGCGCTAGTAGCATAAACCCTGCCCGGAACATGCGGTTTAGAATATTCGTTTTTCCCCAGCTGCTGAACCACAAAAAGATTGGTCTCTTCTGTGGCATAAGCAGGCACAAATAATTCGCATTCATTATAAGTAACTGTCAGTACTTCATTTTTTAAGGCCGTCTTTTGTGCACAATTCTCGCCGGCATAAGCTAGTAACTGACGTTTGCCGGTACTTAAATTATCCGCATGATCTCTGGCATAAAGTTCGTATTTATAAAAACTATTCCTGGTTATTTGCAGATCATAATATTTACTAAATGGAATATTGAGCGTCGCTACAAACTCGCCGTTATTTTTAACAACCAGTAAGTAATCGGCCAGATCTGCCGCTATAGCAGGATTCCAGATAGTTTCAATGCCACGCGGCGTAACATTCAATAAATTAAATTTCTGCGGGGTATCAGGCGCTACAGTATCAACAATTATTGATCCGGTAATTATGCTTTCATTGTTAGCAATATCGGCCAGTTCAATTAAATACTGATATTCACCGTTCAAATAACCGCTGCCGGTATTGACCGCTTTAAATTTAAAATTATCGGTAGCGGACTGATCAACTAGAACATTATTGTAAAAGACACTTACATTCTTAACCCTAATATCTTTCTCCTGCGGACAAACTATCTGTAAAGCGTGTTTCTCCGGATTAATATAAGCCGGCAACGCCAGATCTTTTTTTTGCGGCGGAACTGTATCAACCAAAATCTTAGCAACTACCGGACGGCTGGCATTGCCGGCACTATCTACCGCTACAAAACTGCAAAAGTATTCGCCGTCTAAAAGATCTTCGGTGGCAAACTTGGTCTCATGTTTGTCAGCAAAAAGATCGCTCCGCGTCTGGACCTTTAATAAATTATAATCCTGATCATAGAGATAAGTAATTAACTTGCACTCTTCGTTAAAAATTAGCTGCGCAGAAATATCCTCACCTTTATTTTTTTTGTTCACTACTGTCCGCATATTAACTGTAGTAATAGCTGGTGCCTCCGGATCATTGCCAAAATCAATTCTCGCGACCGGTCTATTTTTAATATTTTCATTTAACCCATATGTAACATAGACATAAAGCTGAGTCAGCTGGGCAGGAATTTTAATATCATATTCAAATCGACCAGCAGCGTCTGTTTGTAAAAAATAACTATGACCGGCAACACCCTGACGAACGATCTCTTTTTCGATCTTCTCAATAAAAAGTTCTTCCGGCAGACAAGCGTCAAAAGTAGGAACCGCACATTCCAGTTTCAGCCCGGTATCACTGATCATCTGCACACCGGAATTTTCATTTATTAACCCTTCTTGACTGTTTAAATGGCTTTTAATTAACGCTACATTAGCCGCCTCTTGCGCGACCAATTCCTGATATAGACATTGCCAGGTCTTTTTATTTTGTTCATTCTTGCGAATATATTGCTGAACTTTATTCAATAAATTATTCCGCTGTTCAAGAACTTGCAGGCGGTCAGCCTCATTTAGTTTGCCAATATAATCTTCAGACCAATTGCGGTTATTAAATATCCAGCCGGCAATATCATCTGCTGCTACTTTCTGATGCAACTCAACCACTCCGTCGCGGTCGCCAAAAACATTGTCATCATCAACAATTATTTCCAGCGTCGTATTCGGTTCTGCAACACCATAAATTTTAACTGTGTCACTATTAAACATACTGAATGCTGCATTAACTGTCGGCAGGGCCGGCACACGTCCTTCCAAAATAGCATACGGAGAAAAATGGCTCAGCACCGTTCTGATCTCCAGTCCATAGTCGGTAGCCAAAACTTCGGAATTGGCATTCTCTACTTCGCCATTCTCATTGAGATAATGCAGGCCTAATTTATCAATATCAATACCGCGCTGACGAAGCTCTTGAAGATCAGCATGGCTGTATCTAAAAACCAGTTCCGGCCGTTTCTCCGTTTCCGGAAATTTAGAACCATGCGGCAATATTTCGACAATGGGGCCGACCGAATAAACATCTGGCCGGTTGCTGATATTGAGCTCATTTAAGTTGACCGGCGTCACGGTAATAAATTTGTCTTCATCATAAGAATCGGGATGAAAATAAACTTCCGCTCTTTTATAGGGGCTGGTCACCCTTTTATTTTCCGCCTCATCAAGACCGGCTTTTAAAAGCTCTCCTATATGCAATTCTTGCTTTGTTAAATTATATGCAGAATTTCCAAACTCGCCTTCGTAGACGCGCAAAACAATGCTATACAAACCATTCAAGCGGCCGACATCCCACCAGGCCAAACGGCCGGAAACAGCCTGATTACTAGTAGCAATGGTTTCCCAGTTAATTCCGTCAAAATACAAAAGCTCATAAGGACCGGCCGCTTCACCGCTGATCTCCACCAGTCTTTTTTCAACAGCATCTAATTTTAGTTTGACCTTAAATTTATTATTATAAATATCTTCACTGTCAACATTTACATCGGCAACTTCTAGATCCTGGTTAAGCTCCCCTGCCCTGTCGTAAATAGCAATAGACCATTTTTCAAGATCAAGATTGGGGTTGATCATCCGGCCGCTCTGCGGATTGTAAAAACCATGTTCTAAAAATGTATAAAAGTTTATTGGGTGGATACTTTGCGTAACAACTTCTGCCGGACGATTGAACGCATCAAAATAAGCGTCAGCAATATAAATATAATCGGTATCCGGCCGAAATTCATTCTCATTAAAAAGCAGCGCCCGGCTGTCGATAATTCCATTATTAATAAAAGGATCCCGCTCGGTAGACCAGCTTTGCAGTGTTTCACTGCCGGCAGTGTCACTATATTTAGCAATAACACTCAGGTCATTACTGTATTTAGCAATCTTCTCGCCATTATTAAAACTCAGCTCAATGTCGGGATTATCGGCATCTAATAATTTGAGCGTGATGGAATCGCGGATAACATTATCTGGAAAAGTATGTTCCGCGGCCGGATCAAAAATCTCTGCTACATTTTCCTGATATTTATCGTGTTT
>CAYUXF010000050.1:0-11306 GCA_964448755.1 uncultured bacterium | reverse complement strand
AAGTCAATTATTAACAGCGCTTAAAAGGAAGACCTATGCCCCAAAGCACTCTCTTAAAACTACATCACAAATATTCTCAGATCAACAACAAATAATATTTTTCAAAGCCACTTTCTCAAATCCATAAAATACTCTACTGATCGATTAACATCCCTATATATTTTTTCTTGTATAAATTTCTTGGTGATCTCAGATATTTCATCATTATGTTTATCAATTGTTTCTAAAAACAAAACTAGATCATACTTAGTGCCCATAACTTCTTTGAAATTTTGTATCAACTTATAAAGATCAAACATTATTTCTTGTTTTGATTGTTCTTTGTCTTTAATTTCATTATTTATCTGGGCATCAAAGCCAATTAAATAATCATAAGCACCATCGACCTTCATTTTTTCAGAAAGCCTAAGCGCTTTGCGAATGGTGGATGGGGATAGCTTTAACGCGCCTGAGGGAGAGATAATACTTAGACTTTTTCTCCCCCTTCGCCCGGAAGGGCAAAACAAGGGGGAGTGGTTCGCCTGCGGCGAACCGAGGGGGTTGGCATGGCGTGCAATCGACACATAGGTTATACAGGTGGGGTCATCGGCGACATATACCTTTTTAGGAAAGCCGCTACGTCGAGAAACGACCAGAATAAAACTATTCTTCTTTAAAAAATATCGCTGCTAATTTATCTATAAGATTTTCTATATCATAAATTGGCTTTACTAACAGATCATCGGCCCCATGTTCAAGAAACCGCTCTTTTTGGTCGCCATAGCCGGAAAGTGCCAAAATCGGCACAGCTAAATTAATTTCCCGCATTTTCCGGATCGCCGTAAAGCCATTCATTACCGGCATCTCGCCGTCAATTATCACCAGATCAAATTCTTCACGCTTAAAAATATCCAGTGCCTCCTGGCCGTCATTGGCTTCAATAATCTGACAGCCGGCGTGCTCAGAAAAATATCTATTCAATTCAAAAATAATTCCCATTCTATTAACAGCCTCATCATCAACAAAAAGAATTTTTAACTCTCTAGCAGGCCATTGGAAAGAAGGACTACCACTCAACAGCATGACAGCTTCCTGCTCTGCTTTAACAGCTTTAAATTTAAGAAAAAGAGTGAATTCACTGCCCTCTTCCAGCGAACTATTAACAATTATTTCACCTTTCATTTTCTTAACATAGGCATCCACATAAGCTAACCCCAAGCCGGTCCCCTTGCGCGCGCCATTCTGCCGCTCTTTGATCTGCTTAAACGGCTTAAAAATATTTCTCAATTCCTGGCCGGGAATACCTATCCCGGTATCTTGAACAATAATATTTAAAGAAATTTCCTCATCATTTTTTTCAATTAAAGCAGTTTTTAAAGTTACCTTGCCCTGCTCTGTATATTTAAGGCTATTAGAAATTAAATTATCTAAAACCTGCTTAAATAAGATCTTATAGCCAAATAAAGGACCAGCCAGTTCTGCGGACGCCTCTTCAATAACCAGTTCAATTTTTTTCTCTGCCGCCGCCAGGCTATGGACTGCCGCCAGTTCAGAGTAAATATCTTTTAATAAAAAAACATCCTCTATGGCCTCTATTTCATTTCTTTCAATTTTACTCATCCCTAATATTTCATCGGTATATTTACCCAGCTGTTTAGAGGCCAGTACAGTATTATTTAAAATATTTTTAATATTATCATCTAGCGCTATGCTCTTGAGCTGGTTTTGCAGCGCCATTAAATTGGTTATTAAAGCGTTAAGCGGATTGCGCAGCTGGTGGCTGGCATTGGCAAGAATATCCTCTTTTATTTTTTCCGTTCTATCATCTATTATTTCCTGATGTAAAAATTTATAAACATAGTTCTGTATCGGGTCTGTAATATCTTTAAATTGAATTATTTTAATATTACTGCCGTCCCTGTCTTTAAATTTAGTACAGGTCACATAAGCATAACGCGGCCTGCCGTTCTTTTTATTAAAAAGCAGTTCCAGATCAATATGCTGGTCCGTAGAATTATTGTTAAAAAAATTAACAATATCATTTCGCTCATCAATAAAAACCGCCGCTATTTTTTTTCCAATTAAGAATTCTTCTTCAAGCTCATCTGCTACCAAACCATTAGCCGCCTTATTGGCATAAACTATTTCATCTCCATCATTAATAAAAACTACCCCTTCGGGCGAATTTTCCACAAAAGATCTAAAAAGTGCATTAACTTTATCTGAAGATTGGCAGTTTATTTCAGGTTTGGAGACTAATTTATTTAAAAACATTTTCACTCTATTTATTTTATTTTACATCAAATTAATTTTCCAGTAGTTCAATACCGCTATTTATCGGAGTATCTTTACCGGTGTTTCAATTTTTAATTACTGCTGTAACGCCGTAAAATTTTTTGTAATCTCTCATTAGTAGGGTTTGCGGCCACACCTTCTTTTAATAAGGAGATTGCCTTTTCTTTATCGCCCACCATAAAATAACAATTACTCAAAGTTTCAATTGTGTACCAGCAATTTTTATCAACTTTATTTGCTTTTTTTAAAAAATCTATCGCCTGCGGCAAATAATTTCTATCACGTCTAAAATAGAGAACTTTGCCATGCCAGGTGTTCCAGTAAACAAAAAAATTTTCTGGTTTTTCTGTTCTCTTAAAAGGATTTTTAATAAAAGAATACCCGTCTGCAGCACAATCTAAAACATAAAAATCTCCGGCAGCCCCCACCTGTAAATTAACATGTGAGCTTTCCTGATCAATAAAAAAACCTACATTATCTATATTGGCAAGTTTTAAAAGGTGATAGAGCAAGAGAGAATACTCCAAACAATTGGCATCCTTTTTCTCTTCTGAATAATTAACATATACTGCCGGTCTTAAAACCCCTTTATCTAAACCCTGTAATTTTCTAAAATCACTCGTATAGTTCTTAGAGAGCTCTATATTTAAGGTATTAACGTGTGCCGGAAAAAACTCGCCCTCATCTAACTCTATCTTAGCTTCTGCAGGTATCACGGCAGAAAATATTCTCAATACGATCTCTTTTTCATTTAAAAAACTCAACTCGTGGCCATTAAAGATCTGCATTAAAAAAGCTGCCAGTTTATTTTTTTCATTGTCAGATAAGAGAAAAGGATCATCCATCTCAACAAAAACTTCTTTATTCTCAGCTATTTTTTTATTATCTAGAATATTCAGCATACTCAGATATCGTAAGTAAGCCATATTTTTTTCGCTAAAACCCTCTTGTCTTTTAAAATATGCTTATGTTATTATATTAAATAATAGTCTCGTTGGTATTAGTATTTGAAATTTATTATTTGATAATTTAACTTTATACTTGTTTTCATTCGCTCAATTTCAAAGAACTCCATGAGTAAAAAGGTCGAACTATTATTAAATAAATTTCAGGAGTTAAATTTAAATGAAAAATAAGTTATACGTTGGTAATTTACCGTTCGCTATGAAAGACGAAAACCTGGCTGAGCTTTTTGCAGCAGCCGGCAGCGTAGCCTCTGCTAATGTCATTATAGACAGAGCCAGCGGCCGCTCTAAAGGTTTCGGTTTCGTGGAAATGAGTTCTGAAGCTGAAGCTAATCAAGCAATTGAACAGCTTAACGGCAAAGAAGTTAGCGGCAGAAACATAAAAGTATCTGTAGCTAAAGAAAAAGAAGCTCGTCCAAGAAGCAACAACAACGGTGGTTATTCTGCACGTTGGTAATCTAAAAAACTAGAGAGCCCCTTAACGGGGCTCTCTTCTTTAAAAAATCCTACAAAATAAATAAAAAAATCTCTAGTGCAAATGCGTTAAATATTCTTTTAACTTATAGTTACGAGAAGGATGTCTGAGTTTTTTCAGCGCCTTAGCCTCAATTTGGCGGATTCGCTCTCTGGTAACATTATAAACCCTGCCCACTTCTTCAAGAGTACGAGGCCGGCCGTCATCCAGACCAAACCGGAGCCGCAGAACAGTATTCTCGCGCTCGGTCAAAGATTCCATCACAGATTCCAGTTCATCGCGCAACATGTTTTTCGCCACAAACTCTTCCGGCTCCAGCGCCTTTTGTTCTTCCACAAAGTCACTCAACTTAGAGCTCTCTTCATCACCTACCGGCATTTCTAAAGAAAGAGGAACCTGGGCAATTTTAACTATTTCACGAACCTTCTCAACAGAGATATCAGAATACTTGGAAAGCTCTTCATCAGTTGGTTTGCGCGAGAATTTTTGTAGTAACATTCTGGAAACTTTTCTCAACTTATTGATCGTTTCAACCATATGGACCGGTATACGAATTGTCCTGGCCTGGTCAGCAATTGCTCTGGTAATAGCCTGTCTTATCCACCAGGTGGCATAAGTAGAAAATTTATAACCTTTGCGGTAATCAAATTTTTCCGCCGCGCGAATTAAACCGAGATTTCCCTCTTGAATTAGATCTAAAAACAACATGCCACGGCCGGTATATTTTTTAGCAATACTGACAACCAAGCGCAAATTAGAGTTAACTAATTTTTGTTTAGCTACCAAATCACCAGCACGAACTTTTTTAGCCAATTCTTGTTCTTCCTCAAAAGTCAAAAGATCAATAGTTCCTATTTCACGCAAGTACATTCTAACAGCATCTTCTACACCAGCAGAACTAATTGGCTTAGCGTTAGGTGAAATTGCTGAGGCTTTGCTGTTAATTAATATTTTGCCGTCAACAGTCGCAATATTCGTTATTGCCTCCCCTAAGAGATCATCGTCAGAAGCTGCTATTGCCGGCGTAGTATCTTCGTCTATCTGAATAACAATATCATCATCTCTAACTATCTCAATCCCTTTGGCAACAAAGTCATCGGTAACCATCATGGCTTCTTCCGGGTCATCAAAGATCTTCAAAATATCTTCCGGGTTTAAACTCCCTTTAGATTTAGCTTTATCTTCCAGTAATTTTTTCTTACTTTCATAGGTTTCAATAATAGGAGCTACTTCTTCATCTTCACCGGTCAAAATAATACTGCTGGCTAATTCCTGCAGTTCATCCTTATTAATCCTTTTCATAGTTTCTTTTTCTTTTTTCTTTTTCTTTTCTACGATCACAGGAGAAACAACAGTTTTAACTGTTTTTTTTACAACACTCTTTTTAGCAGAAGTCTTTTTTACTGCTTTTAGGTTTTTAGCAGTATCTTTTTGATTATTTTTTTTATTGTTAATTTTCTTTTTTTCTGCCATATTTTTTATGTTTCCTCTCTTTTATACAAGCCTATTATTTTATTTTATTTTTTACATTTGTAAAGATTTATTTTCTTCTTTCATTAGAGCCATTAACTCGGCTACAATTTCTTCTTCTCTTTTTTCATTGCCCTCTTCGCGGGCTTTTATCAACTCCTTGCGGAGTTTTTCTTTATGGTGATCTTTATTTTTTTCTACTAAAAGAGATAGCGCTTCGGTCAGTGATAACTCATTCATAATATTATCATGCCTAAATGCTAATTCTCTGATCTTTTTTCTCACACCCTCCTCTATAGACTCATTTGTTATCAGTTCATCGATAGTTTTATTATTCTGTTGCAATATTTTTAAAACATCCTCATAGGTTTCCGGAAAATCAGCTATCGTAATTTTCAAAAAAAGCTCTGCGCGCTCGCCGGGATTTTCTAATAAGTAACAAATTAAATAATATTGTGCTTTTTGATACTTATGCAAAGGCTTCGCCAGTACCGGTGCTCTATTCTCTTTACGTAAGGAAAACCTAAAAGGTTTCAATAATTCCTCGCGCAAGATCTCCTTATTTAACTTAACTCTTGAGCCAAAATAACCCAGATAATGATCAAGCATCACTTCATCATCTTTTATTTTCTCCAGCTCTTTTAAAGCCGCTTTAACCGCTGCCGATCGGCCGGCAATATCGCCAAGATCGGTATCAGCCAGTATTCTCTCGAGCTTAAAGTGCATAAAGTGTTCTGCCGCCAGAGCCGCCTTTTGAACATTCTCAGCCCCCGAGGCTTTGATCATTTCATCAATATCTTTACCGTCAATTTTCATGATCTTAATATTAAAATTAAGCGGCAATAATATTTCCAAAACCCTTTCCGAGGCTATTTGACCGGCATTATCATTGTCATAGGCTATAATTATATTTTTAGTGTATCGCGCCAACAGGCGTGCCTGATTAGGCGTAAAAGCAGTCCCTAAAGAAGCTACTGTATTGGTCAACCCAGCTGCATGCGCGGCAATAACATCCATCTGTCCTTCCACCAGAATGACCGCATCCTGACGGCGGATCTCTTCTTTGGCCAGCTCCAGACCGTATAAGTGGCTCCCTTTATTATAAATAAGCGTTTCCGGAGAATTGACGTATTTAGCCTGTTTAGCGTCGTCGGTCAAGATCCGGCCGCTAAAGGCGATCACCCGGCCGCGCAGATCCTTAACAGGAAACATTAGCCGGTCGCGAAAACGGTCATAATATTTCTGCTCATTTTCTTTGCGCAAAACTAGCCCTGCTTTTTCCAAAAGCGCCGGCGCATAACCGCTTAAATTATCCAATAAAAAACTCCAGCTCTCCGGCGCGTAACCCAGTTCAAATTTCTGGACCGTTTCCGGCGGCAATTCTCTTTTTTTCAAATATTCTGACGCCTGGCGGGCAGCTATCTGTTTCTTATAGAGCTCGGCCGCTTTTTGATTGATCTCCAGCAGCAGATCGCTCTCTTCTTTCTGCTGTTTGTTTTGGGGCGACCACTGATCTTCCTCTACCTGAATGCCAACCATTTCGCCTAAGATCTTAACCGCCTCGGTAAAAGAAACATTTTCCACTTTCATAACAAAATTAAAAACATTACCGCCCTCACCGCAGCCAAAACAATGGTAAATATTTTTCTCCGGTGAAACAATAAATGAAGGTGTCTTTTCTTTATGGAACGGACAAAGGCCGGTAAAATTGCGCCCTTTTTTCTTGAGCTGAACATAACGGCCAACCACAGCAGCAATATCCGCTTTTATTTTAATATCTTCTATTATCTGCGGTTTTATCAAAAACTTAAAACCCCTTTAAGCCAAAAGCCCTTTTTCTAAAACAGAAAAAGGGCCAATGGAATTTAAAAGTTCAATTTATTTTACAGATACAGCTACAGCTACTTTTTGTTTTATAGCAGCTTGAGCCGCGGCCAGTCTGGCAATCGGCACACGGTAAGGAGAGCAGGAAACATAGTTCAAGCCAACCCGGTTAAAAAACTCAATAGATTTCGGGTCGCCGCCGTGCTCACCGCAAACACCAACTTTAAGATTAGGCTTAGTATTACGGCCTCTTTCTGTACCGAGCTGAACTAACTGACCAACACCTTCCTGGTCAATAGACTGAAAAGGATCATCAGCCAATATTTTCTTATCAACATACTCCGGTAAGAAAACACCTGAATCGTCACGAGAATAACCAAACGTCATTTGCGTTAAGTCATTAGTACCAAAAGAGAAAAATTCAGCATGCTCGGCAACTTTATCAGCTATCAAAGCAGCTCTAGGAATTTCTATCATCGTACCAATTTTATAATCAAGAGCTACACCGGCTTTAGCAATAATGTCTTTTGCTACTTTTTCCGCATTTGCTTTTAAGATCCGTAGCTCATCAACTGTACCTATTAACGGGATCATGATCTCAGGCACAATGTCTTTACCAGATTTTTTAATTTCACAAGCAGCAGAGATAATTGCTTCAACCTGCATATCATAAATTTCCGGATAAGTAATACCTAAACGGCAACCGCGGTGGCCTAACATTGGGTTAAACTCATGTAATTGATCTACACGGGCTTTAACCTTATCAGCAGAAATACCCATCTCTTTGGCCATTTCAGCCTGCGCTTCAGTTGTATGCGGAACAAATTCATGCAGCGGCGGATCTAATAAACGGATAGTTACAGGAAAACCTTCCATCACTTTAAAGATACCAAGAAAATCGCCCTTCTGCATTGGCAGCAGTTTAGCTAGCGCTTTTTTACGTCCTTCAACTTCTTCAGCTAAGATCATCTCCCGGACAGCTTTAATTCTATCGCCTTCAAAAAACATATGCTCGGTACGGCAAAGACCAATACCTTCAGCGCCAAACCCACGAGCAACTTTAGCATCATGAGGAGTGTCAGCATTAGTTCTGATAGCAAGTGTTCTAAACTCATCTACCCAAGACATAAAAGTACCAAAATCACCGGAAAGCTCAGGCGTCATCAATGGCGCTTCACCATCAATAACCTCACCGGTTGTACCGTTAAGAGTAATACTGTCACCAGTACCATAAACCTTGCCTTTGATAGCAACTTTTTGACCTTTTTCGTCAATCTCTATAGCACCGCAACCGGCAACACAGCATTTACCCATACCGCGGGCAACTACCGCTGCGTGAGAAGTCATACCGCCGCGCGCGGTTAAAATACCTTCCGCAGCGTCCATACCGCCAATATCTTCCGGCGAAGTTTCCTGTCTAACCAGAATAACTTTTTCACCTTTAGCTTTTCTGGCTTCAGCATCTTCAGCAGTAAATGAACATTTGCCAACAGCAGCCCCAGGAGAGGCAGGAAGACCTTTAGCTATTACAGTTACTTTAGCTTTCGGGTCGATCATTGGGTGCAGCAGCTGGTCTAACTGAGCAGGTGATACACGGCCGATCGCGGTCTTTTTATCAATTAAATTTTCATTAACCATATCTACCGCCATTTTCACAGCAGCAGCGGCTGTTCTTTTACCGGAACGGGTCTGCAACATGTAAAGAGTTCCTTCTTGAATAGTGAACTCCATGTCCTGCATATCTTTGTAGTGTTTTTCAAGATTCTTATAAATATCAACTAATTGTTTGTAGCAATCTGGCATAACTTTTGCTAACTCAGAAATTTCCTGAGGAGTTCTAATACCGGCTACTACGTCTTCACCTTGAGCATTCATCAAAAACTCACCATAGAATTTGTTTTCACCATCAGAAGGATTTCTAGTAAAAGCAACACCAGTACCAGAAGTCTCACCCATGTTACCAAACACCATAGATTGTACATTAACTGCTGTTCCCCAGCTGTCATCAATACCGTTTAATTTTCTGTATTTAATAGCTCTAGGAACTTCCCATGAGTTAAATACCGCACTAACAGCAAGTTTCAATTGTTCAAAAGCATCTTCTGGAAAAGAAGTACCAGTATCTTTTTTAACAACTTCTTTGTATTGTTCACAAAGTTCTTTAAGATCAGCAGCGCTTAAGTCAGTATCATTTTCTACCCCACGTGCTTTTTTCATAGCAGTGATTTTTTCTTCAAAGTGATGGTGTTCAACACCCATTACAACGTCACCGTACATATTGATAAATCTTCTGTAAGAATCCCAAGCAAATCTTTCATTGCCAGATTTCTTGATCAAACCAGCAACAGTAGCATCGTTAAGACCAAGGTTAAGTACAGTATCCATCATGCCAGGCATAGAAACACGGGCACCGGAACGCACAGAGAAAAGAAGTGGATTTTCAGTATCACCAAACTTCATTCCCATCGCTTTTTCTGTTTTTATGATATTTTCTTTAATTTCCGCAATCAAAGCATCTGAAAGTTTTTTACCTTGTTTGTAGTAGTCTGTACACATCTCGGTAGAGATCGTAAAACCGGCGGGAACCGGCACGCCTAAATTAGTCATTTCTGCTAAGTTAGCTCCCTTACCTCCTAAAAAATTCTTCATTGAAGCGTCGGCTTCAGCTTTACCGTTACCGAAAAAATAAACATGTTTTGTCATTGAACTTTTTCCTCCAGTGATATTTTGTGTGCTTAATATATATTATTATAGAAAGACACAGGGGCTGATTTTACACCGTTTGCCAATACCAGTCAATGCGCTAAGGAGGGATCTAGCTGCCGATTTATAGCATATTGAGAACTATCAATTAAAACCCCAATAACCATTTAACAATGCTTTTAACTTCAACATTAACTTCTTTACATTTTTCTGCCATTTCAGGAGTATCGGTTAATGTCAGTAGAATATTTTTTCCTTTTTTTAAATATTTATCAGCCAGTTCAAATGCACCCAATTCTCTTTTTTCATTTTCTTCATTCAAATCAACCACTACCTGATACTTATCCCAATTTTTTTTATCATTTTTAACAACAAAATCAATTTCTCTATTGCTTTCATTTACACCATAACAAATTTCCTCATTAAATAATCTTTTTAAGTGTAAAAAAACCACATTTTCAATTCGGAAAGAATAATTCTCCTCCAGCGATCTATAAATAGATAATAACCCGGGGTCAATAGCAAAATATTTTTTTGAAGCAGAAAATATTTTATTTTGTTTCCAGTTAAATTTAGTCAATTCAATTAAAGAAAAAGAACGAACAAAATAACTAACATAATTAATTATAGTTTCTGTTTTAATTTTAATGCCCATTGAATTAATTTTATTTTTTAAAGAAACATAAGAAACCACGTTACCAACATTGGCAAATAAATAATGAAATATTTTTTCTAAAACAGCAATGTTTTCAACACCAAACCTTTTGACAATATCATCTAAAATTACTTTTGTAGTGATCCCTTTTAGATAAGATATTTTGGCCTCTCTACTATTAATTTCAAATACTTCCGGCAGCGAACCATAGGTAATAAATTCGGAAAACAATTTTTCCAGTTCATTTTTATTTTTATAATAATCTTTCTCTGTTAAAATTTTTATTTTTTTATATAACAAAAACTCTCTAAAGCTAAAAGGAAAAAGATAATACTCAATAAATCTACCGGCCAAATTACTCCCTAATTCAGAAGAAAGCATCTCCGAGTTTGACCCTGTTAAAATTATATAAGTATCGTTGCTTTTTTCATAAATAGTTCTAATAAACTTATCCCAGTTTTTCACATTTTGGATTTCATCAAAAATTATTAATTTATCACCAGTTCTAGCAACATTTTCTATAAACAGATCATAAATTTCAGCTAGTTTTTTAGGCGTATCAACTTCCATTAAACGATAATCTTCAAAATTTAAATAAAGAACATTCTCCAGCAAAAACTCGTCATTATTGACCAGTTTTTGCGCAATTTGCTGTGTTAAAAAAGATTTGCCGGAACGCCTAAAACCTGTGATTATTTTTATAGGTTTAGCTTTAATAGTTTGCAAAATATCCGCTTCAATACTGCGCTCAATCCCTTTTCTCAGCATCAATAATTTTTGCCATTCATAAATTAAAGACAATATATCTTCTTTTTTCAAAATAAACCCCTTACAAAGGTATAATATATAAAATATTATACCTCTATAAAGGAATAATATCAATATATATTCAGATAATGCCCTTTTCCAGGAAAAATATACATTTGTTCCGTAGGGAATT
>CAYUXF010000049.1:0-12113 GCA_964448755.1 uncultured bacterium | reverse complement strand
CCAACTGTTCATTATGCTTATATGCCCTGCAATGATACCATTACTTCATTGCATGAACTTCGCTGCCGAAACTATGTTATTCAGGATAATCTACGGATCATGAATGATGAAATTATTGCCGGTGAAGATATTCTAGGTGTGCTGTTAATGGGGCATCGCTATAATTCCTGGTGGGTTGGCAGTATTTTAAATATAGAAGAATCACGTCAGTTAGTACCTCACCAAAATGCGACAACAGTTCAGGTGGCTATTGGCGTTGTTTCAGCTATTATGTGGATGATCGAACATCCTGAACAGGGGGTCCGTTTGCCGGATGAACTGCCACACGAATATATTTTAAAGATCGCCGCACCTTACCTTGGTAAACTGGTATCTGTGCAGTCGGACTGGACGCCGCTTAAAAATTATCAGCCGTTCTTTCCGGAAAATAAAGCTACGGTTTTAAATGACCGGAATGTCTGGGCGTTTGATAATTTCTTTTTTAAAGATTAAGAATTTGCAGTTAGATAATGCTATATAGCCAAATTCTTCCACTTTAGACCGGGAGAAGGCAACCTACTTTGATTCCTATTTTTTCAATGTTATAGTGTATCTTATTTTATGAATGGTGCATCTAAAATATGAACAATAAAGAAGCAGTGCTTATTGAATTGGCTCAAAACGGCAAATTGAGTTCTTTTGAGCAGTTGATCAAACCGTACGAGTCTAAGGTTTTTAATTTTTTATTAAAAATGTGTAAAAATAAAGAGGCGGCCGAAGATCAAATGCAAGAGACTTTTATTAATGTTTTTAAAAAAATTGGTGACTTCAGAAAAGAAGCAAAATTTTCTACCTGGGTTTTTCAAATAGCCGTTAATAATTGCTTGATGTTAAAGCGGAAGCTTAAAGATAAACATCAGGATATTCTGGATGAAAATATTGCTCAGTTCAATAGTGAAGAGGAAAACTGGCAGGCTAACCCCGAAGAGATCTATCAAAAAAAAGAACTTAAAGAATTATTAGACAGGGCGCTGGCAGAACTGCCGGAGATTTACCGCGCTGTCTTTCTTTTAAAAGATGTTGAAGGGTTTAGATCACAGGAGATCGCAGAACTTTTAAAGATATCCCTCCCCAATGTTAAGGCGAGAATTTTGCGCGCCAGAAAAATGCTGCGCGATATTTTGAGCGCTGAACTGGCAGGTGAGCGGAAATGATAAAAAAAGAGATAATTAAATATATTGAGGAGAATATCGATCTGCCGCAGAAAGAGCTGTTGGCCGCCATTAAAACGCAGTTCAATGTTGAGTGCGGTGCCGGTTCTGAATTGAACTGTTTCTGCAGCGCTATTGAACAGATGATAGAACTGTATAAAAAATATGACAGCGAAAAAATTACAGACGATATGCACGTTCGTTTAATGTCTAGAATAAAGGAGAGTTGCAGTGATAAATAAAATTAAAAAGATATTTAACTGGAAAGTTTCACTCGGTTTATTTTTAATTTTTTTGTCGGCGCTTTTTTTAGCGAGGTTGGTACCGATCTTATTTCCTTTTTTGCCGGGGTTGACATTGGGGCAAAGGATATTAACCAGAACTTAATAATGAATAATAACTGGACAGAGAAAGATTTTAAAAAAACCTCTGTCTGTCTTAATGTTCACGCCTATAATATTAAGCTGACAAAAGATGATGCCGCTGAACTGCGTGAATTTTTAATAGCTAAAAGAAATTTTCTGCTGCGTTTGCTGGAGAATCCTAATATTTTAGAACATGATACTTTTACCGAGCTGCTCTGGGCAGTCTTTCACCTGACAGATGAGCTGCAGCACCGCAAAAAAATTAAACAATGCTCAGAGATAGATCTAGAACATTTGACCGGCGATATTAAAAGGGCCTATTGCTTGCTTTTAAAAGAGTGGCTTTTCTATATTAAGCATTTGAAAGAAGATTATCCTTATCTCTTTTCATTGGCGGTTAGAACGAACCCGTTTGACCCTGAGGCTGCGGCAGAAGTTAAATAATTAGTCTTGCTGTAAAGCGCCCATCGGGCAGAACATTACACATTTGCCGCACTCGATACATTTTTCCTTATCTATAACCGGTGCATCATAACCAGATTGTTTAATAGCGTCGACAGGGCAGACCCTAATGGCGGGACAGCTGTGATTTTGCGGACAATATTTTTCTACTACTGCTACTGACATAATTTCTCCTTAGCTTTTTTAATTAAGATGCGATTTTTGCGAAAAAGATACATGAAAACTGTACGCAAAATAGTTTGTATCTTTTTTGCCGATAAATGCATCCTAACTGGCAACCGCTTTTAATCTTGAGGAAAGGATCAAATTAATGAAAAAAATAAAAGGTAAAAAAAATAAAATAGATATCATCTCACTGGCAGTGGATAAACCGCGTAAGATCTTTAAATATATTAACCTATTCGCTTTATTTGTGCTACTGCTGGTTACTCTGCCTACTGTTTTTCCTAAATATTTCGGTTTTTTAAATTCTATTAAAGTAGATACAGATCCTGAGAACATGCTCTCTAAAACAGAAGCGGTGCGGATATTTAATGATCAGATGAAAAAAGAATTTTCTCAAAGCGATATGATCGTAGTTGGTATTACTAACGATCAGCATTCGGAAGGTGTTTTTAATGTCAGTTCTCTGGGCAAAATATATGAACTCACCAATTTTGCCAAAACACTTAGCTGGGAAGATGAAAATGATCAAGGTAATTATTATGGTGTGATCGCTGAAGACATTATTGCTCCATCTACAGTTGATTATATGGAACAGGGCGGTTACGGCGTGGTCAATTTTGACTGGCTTTTGCCGGCACCACCTAAAACAGAGGCGGAAGCGCTGGCTGTTAGAGATAAGGCAATGAATATATCTTTCTTTAAAAATATTTTGGTTTCAGATTCCGGTAAAGCTGTCGCTATATATCTGCCGATCACCGATAAGAAATATAGTTATAAAGTCTCCAGTGAATTACAGAAAAAGATCGCCGAATTTTCGGGGCCGGAAAAATTCTATATTACCGGACTGCCGGTAGCTAATGATACTTTCGGAGTGCAGATGTTCAGGCAGATGGCGATCTCTGCACCGCTGGCAATGCTGTTGATATTTTTTATGTTGCTCTATTTTTTTAGGAGACTCGTCCTGATCGTACCGCCGATGTTTGTCGCGCTTGTTTCTGTGATAGCGACAATGGGGTTCTTGATCATTACCGGCAATACTATTCATATCATGAGTTCAATGATACCGATCTTTATTATGCCTATCTCGGTATTGAATTCTATCCATTTGTTATCGGAGTTCTATCACTATTATCAACAGACTAAAAATAAACAAAAAGCTATTAAGCTTTCGATGAAAGAACTGTTTTTGCCGATGTTCTATACGTCGCTCACTTCGGTGGCTGGTTTTCTTTCACTGGCTTTAACGCCGATACCGCCGGTACAGGTATTCGGTTTTTATGTCGGTTTGGGGATTATTTTTGCCTGGTTCTTTACTATTACGATCATTCCCGCCGCAATTATGCTGACGCCAGATAAATATTTGAGCGCGCTTGAACAAAGAGTCGTCGGTAAAAATAAAAATTCTTTTGCCGATAAAGTACGGAAGCTGGGACAGTTAACATATAAACGTTATTACTTAATACTTGTGCTTTTTCTTCTGTTAGTTCTGATCTCCGTTTACGGTATTACGAAAATTAATATTAATGATAATCCGGTTAAATGGTTTAGCAAAGATCATCCTATCAGGGTGGCTGATACTGAGCTCAATAAACACTTTGCCGGCACTTATATGGCTTATTTGACATTGAATGTCGAAGAGACACCGCAGTTAAAAGAGAGTGTCGTAGACCAGATCAAAAAAGATACGGAGAGTATAAAAAAACAGCAGATTCGTTATCAGATAAACTATCAGCTTGATAAGCTCGACTTGAAACAGCCGCTCAATAAATTGTTGGCCGATCTGGAAGAGTGGGCCTGGACACAGGCCGATCGGGCTGATGATGCCGATTATTCATGGTGGGAAAAGTTTGTCTCTTTTCTTGATAATGCCAAGAAAAATGTACAGGTTTTTAAAGATCCAGCCGTACTTGCCTATGTAGAACAACTGCAGAATTATCTACAGAACGATCTGCCGGTCGTCGGGAAGGTCGTTTCGGTAGTGGATATCGTTAAGACGGTGCATCGTGAACTCTATTTAGGTAAACAGGATAAATTTGTTATCCCTCAGGATAACGCCTCGGTCGCGCAGTGTCTGCTGACTTTTCAGAACAGCCATCGCCCGCAGGATCTCTGGCATTTTATTACGCCCGATTATCAGCGGACCAGTCTCTGGGTTCAGCTCAAGGCTGGCGATAATCAGTATATGTCAGAGGTCGTTAAAAAACTGGAAAAATATATCGCTGAGAATCCAGGGCCGGTCAAGCTGGAACACCGCTGGTTCGGTCTGACTTATATTAATGTGATCTGGCAGGAGAAAATGGTCAGCGGTATGATGAAAGCTTTTCTGGGCAGTTTTCTTGTGGTCTTTTTGATGATGGCTTATCTTTTTCATTCGGTGCTTTGGGGTATCCTTTCGATGGTGCCGCTGACAGTTACTATCAGTTTGATCTACGGCTTGATCGGTCTGGCCGGCAAAGATTATGACATGCCGATCGCGGTGCTCTCTTCGCTGACGCTCGGGCTGGCGGTTGATTTTGCTATCCATTTTATTGCCCGCAGCCGCAGTTATATGAAAAAACATGGCAAGAGCTGGCACCAGACTATTAATTATATTTTTGGTGAACCGGCACAGGCGATCGTCAAAAATATTATAGTTATTTCGATCGGCTTTTTGCCGCTGCTGGCTGCGCCGCTGATACCGTATAAAACGGTCGGCTTTTTCTTTGCCGCTATTCTGGCTATTGCCGGTGTTTCAACTTTGATCCTTTTACCTGCGGCAATAGCGCTGCTCGAGAAAGTTTTGTTCACTAAAGAACATAACCGCAAGATACGCAAAAAGGCAGTTGATCTCTTTATTGTCGGGATCGCTGTTTTTCTGCTGCTCTATCTCAATATAGACAGCTATTTGAAAATAAATGCGATCGCTTTAATTATTGTTTCACCACTTTTTGCGCTGGGCTATGTCTATTTAACGGGCTTTTTGGTCAGACGCAAGCTGCGTAAATATAATCGCAGCGGGCTCGGCCATAAAAATAAATATTTAGGAGGAAAATAAAATGAAAAGCAAGATAAAAGATAAATTAATAGCAGGAGTATTGTTCGGGTTATTTGTCAGCAGTTCTTTATTTGCCGCACCGGCAGTCGAAGAACTGGTAAAGAAAAGTAACATTGCCTCTTATTATCAAGGCGACGATGGTAAAGCCAGCGTGCACATGGTAATTACTGATAAACAGGGAAGAGAGAGGATACGTGATTTTGTTATTCTGCGAAAAGATGTGCAGGACGGCGGCGACCAGTATTTTTATGTTTATTTTAAGAGCCCGTCCGATGTGCGTAAAATGGTCTTTATGGTCCATAAAAAAAGTGCGGGCGATGATAACAGATGGCTTTATTTGCCGGCGCTTGATCTGGTGAAGAGAATATCAGCTAAAGATAAGCGGACTAGTTTTGCCGGCTCTGATTTTGTCTATGAGGACGTTTCTGGCCGCAGTTTGAGCGAGGATACTCATGAGCTTCTGGCGGAGACCGACCAGGAATATGTTCTGAAATGTACGCCGAAAGAGCCGCAGAGCGCTGAGTTCAGCTACTTTAAGATCTATATTAATAAAGCCAATTCGCTGGCGTCTAAAGCGGAATATTTTGATCAGAACAATAAGATCTACCGCACGATCGAAGCGCTAGAGATCAAAGATATTCAGGGGATCCCGACGGTAGTGAAAACACTAGTCAAAAATCTGCGCACCGGTGGACAGACAGTTCTGACATTTAACGATATTCAGTATAACCTTGGATTGAGTGCCGATATTTTTACCGAGCGCTATTTGCGCAGTGTTCCGTCACAGATCCGCGGCTAGGAGTCAGTGATGAGTAAATTAACTAAATTATTATTATTGATGTCTGTGTTGCTGCTGCCCGCTTTTGCGCTGAACGGTTTTGTTGATCTCCGTGCGGGCGGCTATTTTGAGCGCGAAGACTATCTGCGCGCTCAGCCGCTCTCTGAAGCGCGTCTGCAGCTGGAACAGAATTACGAGAACGGCTGGACGCTTTTGAAGTTTCGCGGTGACTTTATTTACGATGATATTAAGCCGGAGGAGACGAATATCGCGGCCGGTACCGGCAGTTTTGATCTGCGTGAGGTCAACGCCGCTTTTTGGCTGCACGAGAATATAGACCTGAAAGTCGGGCGGCAGATACTCACCTGGGGGACAGGCGATCTGCTCTTTATCAATGATCTTTTTCCCAAAGACTGGCGTTCGTTCTTGATCGGCCGCGATAATGAGTATCTCAAAGCGCCGGCTGATGCTGTTAAAATAGGTTATTACAGCGGCCTGGCCAATATTGATCTTATTTATTTCCCGGACTTTAATTCAGATCGCTATTTGACTGGATTGCGCACATCGTTTTGGAACCCTAATTTTAACAGCCTGGTCGGCAAAGATCATCTAACTGAGGCGAAAATGCCGCGCCAGTATTATGATTTTGATGACGATGAAGTGGCGGCCAGAATTTATAAAAATATATTTGGTTATGAGGCGGCGCTTTACGGCTATCGCGGGTTTTGGAAGAGTCCGGCGGGGCAGGATGCCGACGGCTATGCGATCTTCCCTCGTTTGAAAGTTTATGGCGCCAGCCTGCGCGGCAATCTTTTAAACGGTATTGCTAATCTGGAGTATGGTGAATACTATTCTGTCGATGATATTGACGGCGATAACCTGATGATAGATAACGGACAGTGGCGTTTTTTGGCCGGCTATGAACAGGAACTATGGGCTGATCTCACTATCGGGTTACAGTATTACACGGAAAAAATGATGGATTATGAAGCTTATGGTGAATCTTTGTTCCCTGGGATGGAGCGCAAAGATCAGGTGCGTGAAGTGCAGAGTGTCAGGCTGACGCAGCAGTTGCTTAATCAGAATTTAATGATCTCTACTATTTATCTCTATTCGCCGACCGATCTTGATCATCATTGGCGGACTAACGGCGATTATAAAGTTAATGATGATCTCACTGTCGGTGCCAGTGTTATCTCTTCTTACGGTAGAGATGAAAATACATTTTATAGTCAATTTCAGAAGAACAGCGCTGCATATCTTTCGCTGCGGTATGGTTTTTAAATAAAGGAGTAGTTGAATGAAAGTAGAACAATATATCAGGGCGTTTGCCGGTACATTTATTTTACTGAGTTTGATATTTGCGCAAGTCTATTCGCCGAACTGGCTCTGGTTTACCGCTTTTGTCGGTCTTAACTTGCTGCAATCCGCTTTTACAAAGTGGTGCCTGCTTGGGGTCATTTTAATAAAACTTGGCGTTGAAAAGTAAGTTTTTATAAATTCAATTTTAAATAAGCCGGGCTTTTTATTAGCTAAAAAGTTCGGCTTTATAGTATATTGATCACAAAAATTTTATTTTTGAGATATAATCAGAAAATAATTTTTTGGTTGTAGGAATATGTTTAATAAAAAAATACTCAGCATAGAAGACGTTTTTTATTTTCGTAAAGATGTTCTGACAGATTATAATCTGGCGCCTGTTGTTACTGTGCCATCTTTTTTGCTGGATCAGGATAACTTGCCGGTGTATTCAAAAAATATACATAAAAGTATTAATACCGAATATCGTTGTTTGCCTGAGGCAGATCACGCGCTTCCTTTTATTGATTTTTTTAAAAAAAATGGCGCAATTTCTTTTTTTATGGTTAATCAGGACGATTATTTTTATCAGAAATATCCGCTGCGGATTTATGGCTATAATAATTTTACTGTAGAAAATAAACAGGCACAGATATCCATCAATCATTGTTATTCATTACCAAAATTAAATTTTTGGCAGAGAAATATTTTTCGTGATTCTTATTATAAAGGCACGCTGAGAACAACTGTTTTTCAGGCCTGTGCGCTTTATTTTGGCGCAGGTTTTGATGATAACGTGCCACTGAATTTTCCTATAATTGTTGCGAACACTAATTTTAAATTTATTAAAAAGTACTATGAGCTTGGTTTTGAGTTAGCAAGTAATGAGTCGGTACCGCAAGAGCTCTGTTATTCTTATAATAATTTGAGAGTATTTCTGACCAAGGAAAAAGCCCTGGGGTATTATAAGAGTAAATTAAAACAATTAAATCTATAATCTTTTAGAAAAAAATATCGGTTATTTTTTATTTTGTGAAAAATAGGATATTTTACTCTGCTTTGATAGATAATTAACTTTTAATTAATTTTCTATAGTGGTTATTTATTTTTAAATTGATGATCGGTTTATTTGGGCTTTTTTTTATTAGATTTAATTCAATGCCATTAATTGATTTGTATGTAAATGTGATTGAATCTATTATTGGCTTAACATCTTTTATGATTTCCGCCAGTTCTTCTATCTCCCATAATGAAAAATATATTATTAGCTGTGCTGCTCTTTTTCTTTGGCCAATGCTATAAACTTTTTTTACGCCTGTAATTGCTGCTGCGGTTATTTCATTGTTATCGATAGGTTTGTTATCTGAACCGCAGTTGTGTAAAAAAGTTTGCCAATTTTCTAGATTGTTTTCTTCAGAGTCATACCCTTTATAAATTAATGGATCACTTAATTCCATTAAAAAATATTGTTTAGTGTAAACCTGCCATTCTTCAATGGTTATTTTCGGCAGTTGATATTTTTCAATAATTGTTGAGACAGCAGGCTGTTTTTTTACCCGCTGATTTTTAAGCGCGACAAGCCCCAAAAAAGCATTTTGTTGAATATCATTTTGCTGAAGTATTTTTAATGGAATATTATAAATACTTATCAATTTAAGAACATCTGCAAAATAGCCGTAAGCACTTAATGTTCGCACTCCTTCTATAGCCGAATTGGTCAAAGACAGTTCTTTTAATTCTGCGGCAGAAAATTTCATTATTTTGTTTAATAATTTAATGGAAATTATGTCGCCTATTTTATTTAATGAGATGAGACTTTCTTTTGTTGAATTTCTGAAAGCAGGGGAGGATGCTAAATAGTTTTGATCAAAGTTGTTCAGAAAGCTTATGTCAAAAATAGCGAGTCTGATCTGATAATGGTCTTTTGAGGCAAAGGCCTTTAAAAGATCAGGATAACTCAAGTCCTCTTCTTGAGTTTCAGCTTCAGCGATTTTTTTATTGTTTAGCATAGCGCTTGTTACTTTGTCGTAATTGATACCTGTTTGATTCAAAAAAAACTTTAAAACTGAAAAGTCTTACAGAGACTGGCTCAATATTGTTAAAAATATTTCGAGAGGATATTGTTGTTTAAGAATATAGAATTAGATTTTCACGCGCTGGTGGAGGTATGGGGATTTGAACCCCAGACCCCTAGCATGCCATGCTAGTGCTCTACCAACTGAGCTATACCCCCAACAGCGCTAGTAAAAAATCAAGAGCTGAAACATATCATCAAAAAAATAAAATTTCAAGACAAAAGAGAGAGTTGTTCTGTATGGGAGTTTTTGATTTCCGGGTTCTCCATGCCGTTAAGTATCTGCTGTGCTCTGGCTACGACCTGTTCCGGCAGGCCGGCGATACTGGCTACATGTACACCGTAGCTGCCGTTAGCTTTACCAGGAATGACTTTGTGTAAAAATGTTATTTTGTTGCCAATCTCTTCTACCGCAACATTAAAATTTTTAATAGGTTGATATTGTTCAGCCATTTGCGCCAATTCATGGTAGTGTGTGGCAAAGAGTGTTTTTGCTTTAATGTTCAGGCAGATATACTCGGCCACCGCCCAGGCTATTGACATGCCGTCGTAGGTGCTGGTACCGCGCCCGATCTCATCCATAATGATCAGTGAATTGGCCGTGGCGTTCTTTAAAATGTTTGCTGTTTCTGACATTTCTACCATGAACGTCGATTGCCCTGAAAAGAGATCGTCCATAGCACCGACCCTGGTAAAGAGCCTGTCGACGAGCGAGAATTCCATTTTTTCCGCCGGAACAAAAGAGCCGACCTGTGCCATTAAGACCAGTAAGGCAGTTTGGCGCATGTAGGTCGATTTGCCTGACATGTTCGGCCCAAAGAGCATTAAGAAGCGCTGGCTATGCTCATTAAAAATAGTATCATTGGGAATAAATAATTCTTTTGGCATTGTTGTTTCTATCACTGGATGGCGGCCATTAATTATGTTCAAACAGCCGTTCTCGTCATTCGATATCTGCGGCCGTTTATAGCCCTGCGCGACAGCCACTGCGCTCAATGAGACCAGGGCGTCGAGTTCAGCTGTTTTTCTGGCAATACATTGAACTGATTTAATATTTTCGGCGATGCGCTGGCGCAGCTCGGCAAAAATTTTATATTCTATTTTTTCCGCCTGCTCTCTGGCATTAAGTATTTTTGTCTCCTGTTCTTTAAGTTCTGGTGTTATATATCTTTCGGCGTTGGTCAGTGTTTGTTTGCGAATATAATTGGCCGGCGCCAGATGGCTATTTATTTTAGAGAGCTCAATATAGTAGCCAAAAACTGAAGTGTAACCTATTTTAAGTGATTTAATGCCGGTCTTTTCTTTTTCGCTGTTTTCCAGTTCATTGATCCAGCGCGCTGTATCGTTGATCATACTACGCAGCTCATCTAGTTCGCTGTTGTAGCCACTCTTAATAATATTTCCCTCTTTTATTTGCAAAGGTGGATTATCGACGACCGCATTTTCGATCAATTTGATCGTATCGGAAATTATCTCTTTGTATTGATCGCGCAGGAGAGTGGTGAGAAGAGGTGTAGTGAAATTTTCTAGGATGACAAAGATATCGCGCTGAATTATTAGGAACGACTCTTTCAGTGCATAAAGGTCGCGGGCGTTGGCGTTGCCGTTGGCGATACGTCCTATCAAGCGTTCGATATCGTAGACCTGTTTGAGCGCTTCGCTTAATTCTTCGCGCGATATTTTATCGGCGCTGATCTCTGTTATAGCGTCATAACGTTCAGCAATGGTTTGCCTGTTAAGTAATGGGTAATTTATCCACTCTTTGAGCAGACGTCCGCCCATTGCTGTTTTTGTTCTGTTCAGTAGATTAAAGAGCGAACCGGTCGCTGATTGTGTTTTAATTGTTCTGGTCAGTTCCAGGTTGCGGCGCGAAGCGGCGTCAATATACATGTAGTGTGCCGGCTGATAGATCTGCAGGTCGTTGATCTGTCCGAGCTGTGAGCGCTGGGTTTGTTGTAAGTATTTAATTATAGCTGCCGCGGCTATTGTCCCAAGTGCATATTCTGTCAATTCGTAGTTTTGTAAATTATCTAGTTTAAACTGCTGGGTAATTATTTTTTTTGCAGTGTCTAGGCCAGGTCTTTCTACCTGGGTGGCTGTTGTGTTGCAAAGGCTACGTAGAGAGGGTTCGTCATAAATTATTTCCGAAGGTTCTATTCTAAAGAGTTCGTTATTCAAATTTTCGCGGCCGTAAATAGTTGTCAGTTTAAATTCGCCTGTAGAAGCTTCGACATAAGAGAGACCATAAATATCCTCTTTGAGGTCGCTTTTAACTATCGCTGCCAGATAATTTGTATCGGCGGCTGGGAGCAGTTTTTCGTCAGTGATAGTGCCAGGAGTAATTACTTTAATGACTTCGCGTTTGGTCAGACCTTTGCTCAAGGCGGGATCTTCAACCTGTTCGCAGATCGCTATTTTATAGCCCTTTTTTATTAGTCTTAAAATGTAATTATCGGCAGCGTGATAAGGTATGCCGCACATCGGCATTCTGTTCTCATCTTTGCCGCGTCCGGTCAGTGTTAAATCTAGTTCTCTGGCGGCGGTTTCGGCGTCGCTATAGAACATCTCATAAAAGTCACCCAATCTAAAAAAGAGAATGGCATCTTCTTGAGTTTTTTTGATATCAAAATACTGACGCATCATCGGCGTCATTTTATCTTGATCAATAATTGTAGTTGTTTTATCTTGCAAGTGGCCAGTCATGTCCTAATATTAACGTAAAATTGATCTTTTTGTCAGGGTAATT
>CAYUXF010000048.1:0-12120 GCA_964448755.1 uncultured bacterium | reverse complement strand
AATGAAAGAAAAGGGTTTTGATCTTAATGTAGAAGATGAGACCGAATATTATAAAATTGAATTAGCAGAAAATATTCGTAAAGATCAACACTTGATATTAGATAATGAGAGTGGTCAGTGGAAATTTACACCTACGGGCTGGCACAGCTATGCAGGAGATGGTCGCAAAATAGCCGGCAATGAATTTGAGCGGACATATGTTATGCCGCATTTCAGGATCTATAAAGTTAACGAGCGTTAATTTGTCCGTTTGAAAATAATTATAAAAAATGGCACGCCAATAATGGCGGTTAAGATGCCTATTGGGAGAACACTGTCCGGGATCAGACTTCTGGCTAAAAGATCGGCCAGTGTGGTAAAGGCAGCGCCGATAATTAAAACAGCTAAAATATTATTTTTTATTTTTTCACCGAAGAGCATTTTAGAAATATGCGGAATGACCAGTCCGACAAAGCCGATAATACCGGTAACAGCGACAATCAGGCCGGTTAAAAGAGAGGAAAAAATAAAAATAAATATTTTGGTTTTCTGAACATTGACGCCGAGCGATTCGGCCTGTTCTTCGCCAAGCGAAAGGGTGTCGAGGCTATTGCTGAAAAAAAAGACGCTGCCAGCCAAAAATAATAAGAGCGGAAAAATAAAAACAGCCTGTTTTAGTTCAGCGGAGCCGATATCACCCATCATCCAGAACATAATAGAGTTAACTTTACTGCCCGCTAAAATAACTAATAACATAATAACTGCCGAACAAAAGGCGTTGACCATAACGCCGGAAAGAATTAGCCCGGTATTATCAAAGTTTCCTTTTTTTTGGGCAAATAAAAAGACGATCAAAAGTGCTGTTAAAGAACCAATAATAGCGGCCAGAAAAGGAGAGCCAATCTCAAAAAAAAGAGCGCAAACTGCGCCAAGCGCACCGCCGGCAGAAACTCCCAGTAAATAAGGTTCGGCCAGCGGATTTTGTAAAACTGTTTGGTAAAGCAGACCGGCCAGGGCCAGTGAACTGCCGGCTAAAGAGGCGATAATTACTCTGCTTAAACGGAGATCAAAAATAGCTTTTAAGGCCGGTGTTTGGAGCTCAAAAAAATTAAGCGTAAAACTGCCAAATTTTAAAGCCAGCAGCACAGCTGCTAACCAGATAAAAAAAAGAAAAATTATTTTAGTTTTTGAACCGGTCATTATTTAATTAATGATAAACTTATTTTTAAGAACCGGCAAATATTCAATTAAGCGGGGCGAGAGCCGCAGCATAATATCATTGTCCAGATCTTCAATTATTTTGCTGTTTATTTTTAAGTTCAATGGCTTGCCCGATAAATTGATTAAACAGTCTATTTGTTGTTTATAAAAAAATTCTTCGTTAATTGAGTAGTAGCTGGTTTTTTGCGCAGCATTTAAGAGACCTATTTTGGCCAGCGCTTCTGAGAGATAGGTGTTTTGTCCGGCAATAATATAAGGTTTTTGCCAGAGCAGGATCAATATTTTGGTTTTTCCGGGCAGCGGTTCAAGAGTCTGGTATTGTTTTTCCAATTGATCTATTTGCGCTGAACGAGCTGTTCCTAATATTTTATTGAGTTTTCTCAGTTCATTAAAAAAAACGGAGATATTTTTTAGATCAAGCAAGTGATATTCAATTTGCCGGGCTGTTAATTTTTTTAAAAAACGCTGATCGGCGTTTTTTTCGCAGAGAACAGCAGCGGGTTGCAGCAGAACTATTTTTTCAAGATCGGGAAAAGTGTATTTGCCGGTTGGCGTTATTTTTTTTGCCTCTTTCGGATAATTGCAGTCGCTGGTGACGCCAATTAAAGAGTTTTCAGCGCCCAGCCAATAAATAGCTTCGGTGATATTTGGTGCCAATGAAATAAAATTATGATCGTTGCCGGAGGAATAAATTATTGCTGGTTTTTTAGTAGAAAAAAATAAAACCACTAAAAAAATTAAAATTAAAGATAAAAAATAAATTATTTTTTTCATAAATTAATATTATAGAGAACTGAAAATTAGTTTAAAACAGTTATTTCAACTACCGGCCGGCGCCTGGTCAGTTCGTAAAGATATTTTTCCAGTTCTTTTTTTAGTTTATTTTCTTTTTCTTTTAATGATAATTTTTTAGAACTCTGCAGTAAAAGCTCGGCGGTCCTTTTGATCTGCGGCAGCAGATTGTTCTGCTCGCTTTTATGCAGGAAGCCGTGGCTGATAACGGCGGCTTGTTCATTAAAGACCGCTAAAGTTAAGATCCCTTTGCGTGATAATCTGTAGCGTTCATCAAAGATCGCTTCATTGGGGCCTGAGAAATAATTGCCGTCAATTAAGACCGGTGAGCCGTTTTCGGCGCCGGAGACAAAGCATTTTCCTTTGCTTAAAGAGAGCTGCTGACCATTACGTAAAATAAAAATATTTTTTTTAGGGATGTTTAAAGAGAGCGCCAGTTCAGCGTTGGCTTTAAGATGTAAGTATTCGCCGTGGACAGGTATATAGTAACGCGGCCGGACTATTTTAATAAGTGTTTTAATTTCTTCGGCGCAGGCATGGCCGGAAGCATGAATGCTTTCTTCTCTTTCATAGAAAAGTTTGACGCCAATTCTGGTAAAGCCGTCAATATTATCATTAATGTTTTTTTCGTTGCCGGGAATAGGGCTGGCGGAAATAATGACAGTATCTTTTTCATTGAGCTGAAAATCCTGGTAATTGCGGTTGGCCATTTTGGTGAGCGCGGACATTCTTTCACCCTGTGAGCCGGTGGTCATTACTACTATTTTATTGTCCGGTAAATTTTTTATTTTATGCAGGCTGGTGAAAACGGTCTGCGGCGGGACATCAATTATTTTATTTTTTAAGCCGATCTCAAAATTTTGCTGCATGCTGCGGCCAATAATGGCTATTTTTCGGCCGTTTTTATGCGCGGCATTAATGGCGTTTTGGATCCGGTAAATATTAGAAGAGAAACTAGAGACAATTACCCGGCCGGCAGCCTCTTTAATGAGTTTGTCAAAAGTGTGTCCCACTATTTCCTCAGAAATAGTTTTGCCCGGCTGATCGGCATTGGTGCTGTCGCAGAGCAGCAGACTGACATTGCGTAATTTTTTGAGGCGGCGCAGATCGGTCATTTTGCCGTCCATGGGGCGGTTATCTAATTTAAAATCGCCGGAGTGTACTATAGTTCCTTCCGGAGTGGTGATAATTAGACCGACGCCGTCGGGAATGGAGTGACAGACATAGAAAGGTTCTATTCTTATTTTGCCAAAATCGTAAGTTTGTCCCGGTTTGATGGTGACAGTCTGTAGTTTTTTATTTTGGCTGCCGCTGAATTTTTCGCTGGCAAACCCTAGTGTGACAGCGGTGCCGTAAAGCGGCGGATTGATCTCTTTATAAAGATAACCCAGCGCGCCGATATGATCTTCGTGGCCGTGCGTTAAAATAACGGCACGGATCTTATTCTTTATTTTTTTGATGTATTCAAAGTTAGGGATGACAATATCAATGCCGTACATCCAGTCGCTGGGGAAGGTCATGCCGCAGTCAATGATCACCGCGTCTTTTTGATCTTCCAGGATCATCAAGTTTTTGCCAATGGATTCCAGGCCGCCGATAAATGTAATTGTTGTTTTTTCTTGCATGTTTTTTTAAAGAAGCTGGTATTTACACAAAACTTCTTTTAAGGTTTCCTTTTCTTTTTGATTTAATGGTATTAAAGGGAGCCGCGGTTTGCCGCATTGATAGCCGAGCATGTTCATGGCCTCTTTAACAGGGATGGGGTTAGTAGTAATAAATAACACTTCAAATAATTCTTTTAATTCATTGTGGATCTTTTCCGCTTGTTGTTGATCTTGCGGAAAAATATTGATCATCTCTTTTATTTTTGAGCCGACCAGATGCGAGGCTACCGAGACGACACCGCTGCCGCCCAGTTTTAAAGTGTCATAAGTTAAACCGTCATCGCCGGAATAGATCTTGAATTCCGGGTTTGTCAGTTCTCTGATCTTTTTCATTTGAAGAAGATCGCCGGCCGCTTCTTTAATGGCGGTATAATTTTTGATCTCTGCCAGACGTGCTACCGTTTCCGGTTCCATATTGCGCGAGGTACGGCCAGGTATGTTGTAGATCATTAAGGGGAGCGCGGTGGATTCTGCTATTACTTTAAAATGCTGGTAGAGTGCTTCTTGTGGTGGTTTATTATAATAAGGAACAACAATTAAACAGCTGTCCAGTCCCAGTGCTTCCGCTTTTTTAGTCATTTCCACGGCGGTCCTGGTGCAGTTAGAGCCGGTGCCGGCCATTACTTTGGCTTTGCCCTGCAGTCCGTTCTTAACTTCTTTGAAAAGTGTTAATTCTTCTTCGTGTGTTAGCGTTGGAGATTCACCGGTAGTGCCGGCCAGTAATATTGTATCGGAACCGGTTTCGGCCAGATAGTTAGCTATTTTAACGGCCTCTGCGTAGTTAACCTGATCATCTTCTGTAAAAGGTGTGATCATGGCGGTAATTAATTTGCCGAACGTCATGTAGTAATTTTCTCCTTTATAGTTTAAATAATGCTGGCCATTATAGTGTAATTGTCTGTGCTTGTCATCAATATCTAATTATGGTATATTTCCCCCCTTGTTAAAATAAAATAAGAAGAGGTTCTGAAAATGGCTTATAAATGTGAAATATGCGGTAAACAAAAAGTAACAGGTAATAACGTTTCGCACTCCAATAGACATACCCGTTCGGTCTGGATGCCTAACTTACAAACCATGAAAGTTATTATTAATGGCATGGTCAAGCGGATCCGTGTTTGCACCAATTGTATTAAATCTGGCAAAATAACTAAGGCCCCAAAAAGAAATTATCAGCCGGCGGCAGCTAAAAAATAGTTCTTTAAACTAGATCAAATAAAGACCAAAGACCGGCCCATTAAAGCCGGTCTTTTTTTTGCCTAATTGCTTTAAAAATGAAACATTTTGCCAGGAATGTCGATTATAAGAGCGTTATGTTTTTATTTAATTTAAAGATCATGGCCGACGATCTCCCGGTAAAAAAAAATTCTTTGCTGGATGAGCTGGTCAATACGTATGGTTTAGCCGATGAATTTATTTCTACGGAGCTTTCGGTCTTTGAAGAATTGCTCAGGAGCGACAGTTTTTCAGACAATAATATTAAGTTAATCAAGCAGATCATTATCAATTTACAAAATATTTCTGATTCCATTTTACAGTTAGTGGAATTAGAGAAAAACAGCCAGAGTAGTGTAGAGAAGAAAATCTTTTTAAAAATAAAGTGTGATCTGGCGTTGGCCAGGATCGACTATTGTTATAAATTGCGCGATATTATTCTACAGGTCAAAGCTAAAAAAATTAAATATCAAATGGCCCGCCAGGCTTCGGTAGCTAACTTTTTTTATGTTTTTTCGCGTGAGGCGCTGGGGTTCAAAGAAAAAATATCACCGGAAGATTTTTTAATGTCGGCGGTTTCCCGTTATGTGGTTTTTTATCAAGAGGACGGCGTTTATGTTAAAGCGGCTAATCCTTTTAACCGCGAGAGAGAACAGGGGTCGCAATATCAAAAAGCAACTAAGCTTTTAGAAAAAGACGGCAGTCCGGTCAACGGCTTTGACCAGCCGGAGAATCCTAATTACGCTATGCTGCAGGCTTTGACTAAAGGGAACTATGTCAGTTACCCGAGCGGCCGCAAAGATATTGGTCAAATAGCCATGCCGTATAAAATTGGCGATAAAGTTGTGGCAATTTATTTTATTAAAGGCAAAGATCTTTTAGAACAGATAGAAGATCAAGATAAACTGGAGCGAAAAAATAATTTAATTAGAAATATAGTTTCGCGGGCCAATTTATATACGGAGAAAATAGTTCGCGATCTAATTATGGAGGAGATCACCATTAAATTGCGGCTTTCACCGACACTCGATTATTTTTTTGATAACGTTCAGAACATTATGGATGTTTTATTTTTAAAGAAAATTTCATTTAGTTTTAGGGCGGTCGGCGATCTGGATATTTTAAATGAAAAATATACTAAAGAGCAGGGCTGGTCTATTACTATCTTGGCGCCTAACCAGAAAAATGAACAGGAAAATATGTATTATATAGAAAAGAACAACGAGAATATTTTTTTAAATGACTATCGTCCTTCCCCCGCTAATTATTATTCCTGGCAGCCGGCGGAGATCCATAATAAAAAAGTTAACGAAAAGATCAGAAATTTACTGCATGTCGATCTAGAGAGTTTTTATCCTGGACAGTTCAGTGATCAGAAGCTGATCAAAATACTTAACCGGCTTTTTATGGATCTCTCCGGGCTGATCTATGAGCTTTCGCAAAATAATTATTTGTCGTTAAAAAGTTTTTGTGAACAGCAAAGAATTTTAGCGCAAAAAGATATTGAGTCTATTAGACAGGAGCAGCTGGTCTATTTGGATCTGGCTAAAACTAATATTTTTAATCGGGCTTATTTAGAAAAACAATTGACGCAGATCTTTAGTGAATTAAAAAAAGCACCGCAGCCGGTCAGTTTTATTATGATCGATATCGACCATTTTAAGAATATCAATGATACTTATGGGCACAAAGTTGGCGACCTTGTTTTGAACTCTTTAACCGAGGCGGTCGCCGCGGTGGAGTGTGTTTACGGCCAGAAAAAAATGATCGATATGATCCTGGAGGCTAATATTTATGAGCAGGTTCTGCGCAAGTGGCAGACCGAAAATCTGTCGTCTGATAATTTTGCCGATCAAAAACAGTTGATGATCAACACGATCAGAAGCGCGATCTTAAAAAAGAATATTGGCAATTTAGAGGAGATCGAAGAATTGATCGGTCAGCCGGTCTATAAAAGGATCTTTGCCCGCTGGGGCGGCGAGGAGTTCATGCTGGTGCTGCCGGGTGTTGATGAGCAAGAGGCCTTGAAAATAGCGGAACAAATAGCGGCGAATATTAAGAATAAAGAATATATTTCGACAAAATATAAATTTAACATAACGGCTACACTGGGCTTATTGACTAAGCCGGCCGGCAATAACACATTGACTATTGATAAATGTTTTCAGCGTGTTGATGATGCGCTCTATACCGGTAAACTTAACGGCCGTGATCAAGTCCTGGTTTATAATAAGACTAATGAGAAAATTATTAAAAAAGCCGGTCTACAGAGACATAGTGCAGAGAGCTCTATTCCAGATAAGCTCTGAGCCCAACGAGCAGTAAGAATAACCCTGCGATAAAAACCAAAAGTTCTCCATATTGAGTGTAAAGAGTTTTCTTAGTGCGCAGTTCCGCTTGTCTGGTCAGCCAGGCTTTTTGTCCGTAGCGGCTGGCTTTAATTATCCGGCCGTGGTTATCAATAAAAGCCGAAATACCTGTGTTGGCGGCTTGAATTAAATAACGGTCATTTTCTACGGCGCGTAAGACGGCATTGGCAATATGAATTTCCGGCACAGCGGTCTCTCTAAACCAGGCATCGTTGGTAAGAACAAAAATTAACTGGGCGCCGTTTTTGACAAACGTCCGCGGCTGATAGGGCAGCGTTGACTCAAAGCAAACGGAGACGGCATATTTTTCCTGGAGCGGGCGGCTGTTTTGCCCGCGGCTGTATTCTGTTTCTAAATAACCTATTTTATTAAAAAGAGGTTTGAAAATAAATTTGAATGGCAGATATTCGCCAAAAGGGACTAAATATTTTTTATCATGAAAATCTTTAATATTGCCGTAGATATCAAAATAGACGACGGAATTAAAATACTCATTGGTTTTTTCTTGTCTGGGAACGCCAAAAATAATATCGCTTTCCGTAGTGCCGCGGAGCTCAAAGAGAAAATTTTTATTATTGAGTAAAAATTGCGGCAGAATGGTTTCCGGCATAACTACCAGCGCCGGTTTATTTTTTTCCTGATCATAATAATAGCGGAGCTCACTGAGATATTGTTCTTTAATATAAGGATACCAGTAAGGATCGAGTTTTTTTTCTTGAACAACGTTGGGCTGGTAGATGGAGATCAAGAGCTGATTGTTGGCGGTGGAGACCAGTGTTTGCTGCTGCAGTGCCAGATCTTTTTCCGTTATTTTATGTGAGAAGCCGGCCCGCTCGGGCGTAAAGATCTCGTTGACCGGCAGAGAGTGCCCTTCAATATGTCCAAAAGAACGCAGGCCGATGAACATTAAAATAAAAAAAGCTAAAAAAGCTAAATTATATTTCAGCTCTTTTTTTTGCCGTTGTTCCAGTTTGAGCAGTGTGTCGGCCAGAAAATAATTGAATAAAATTATTAAAAAAGAGAGGCCGTGCGAACCGCAGTATTTGGCCAGTTGAATAAAGTCGATAAAAAGATACTGCGAGAGCGCCAGGCTGCCGTTAGTATTGGCAAAAACGGAGAGCGATCTGAGCCAGTCAAAGATCAGCCAGAGCGAGGAGAAAATAAACGGCCGGGCGTAAATTAAAAGTCTAGATTTTTTTTTAAAAAGCCGCGCGGTTAAATGTTTGTCAATTAGCAGCATAAAAGAAAAAAATAATCCGTTATAAAGGGCATAAGCCAGCCAGCCTAAATTAATGACGGTGGCCGGCGCCCAGGTATAAAAAGAGGGGAGCCAGTCAAAGGCTAAGCCAAAATGGAGAAAAGAAAAAGCCAAGAGAATAAAAAAAGATCTTTTTAAAGAGTTCTGTTTTAAATAAGCATAAATAAATGGGACAAGGGCGACCCAGGCCAGTAAATAGAAATTATATTCCGGAAAAGCCAGCCGGGCGGTTATTGCCGAAATAATACTAAATAAAATGCCGCTGAACATTTTGCTCCTCCTCTAGTATTCGTAACCTTTAATAGTAAAAGAGATAATGTCTAAACCGCCGTCGCTCGGCGCATAGCTGCTAGCCGGTTCCGTTAAATTTAAATTGTTGCTGAAAACGATCTGCCTTTTAGAATCGAGAGAATCGCGCACCCGGCGCGTGCTATCGACAGCCAGAAAGTCAATATAAAAACTATCATAAGGAACGGCGATCCTGAACTTGATCTGGTTGCTGCCAACAGCGGCCAGATTGCCGTAACTCAAGAGATTATAAGGATAAGCGGTGTAGTTGGCCGAGGTTAAATAGGGGACGGGCGGGCCGTCCGGATCGTGCGGGTCATTATAATAGAGAAATTGATCTGTGCCGGTATATTTTATATAACTGGTCCAGGTAGAAAAATAGTCATCGTAAATTTTCTGTAGATCTTGGTCTACAGTTAAATTGTAAGCGCTTCTCACTGTGGCTTCGGAGATCTCGCCCTCTTCGCCGGGGGCAAAGAAATAAGGGTCTAGCCGCGAAGGGTTAATGACATTCATGATATTCTGGGAGGCGATAATTAAATAATAGGTTTTGCCGGCACCACCGGGCGTTCCGTTAAAAGTAAAGGTCAGCTCTAGTTCCTTAACTGTTACGGTGTTGCCGCCAATGGTCTTTTCTGTAACAGTGCGGGCACAGCCGCTGAACAACAGCAGACTGTGCGTGATCAGTAGTAAAAGGGCTAGCGCCTTAATATCTGGTAACTTCAGTTGCATTAACTGTCTCCTCAAAGGCATGGAAGCCTACATTGGTATCTTCGTTGCCGCCGACATTTAAAGGCTCCTGCGGAAAGGCTTTTAACGTAAAAACAATATACCACTCTTTGCGGACCGGTGTGAAATTATAGCGCATTTTCCAGCAATGGAGATCTTTGGCCAGACCAAAAGAGACTAAATTAAAATACTCGGTGGTGAAATCGTATTGGTTCTTTATAATAAAGTTCCACTCGGTCTGCCAGAAGTTCCAAAAACCCAGTTCTTCATAAGTTTTGCCGAGCGCGACATTAACTTCGCTGGCGGCGCTTTTTAATTTACCGGCGTAAAGATTTTCTTCGTGATTGTTGTTAATATCTTTGATCATATTAAAACGAAAGGCGGTTTTTTCTTGCGGTTTTAAGTAAAAGCCGGCCACCAGATCGCGGTAGAGGCCGGAATAGCGGCTCTTGCCGGAACTCAGATCAAAACGGATCGTTCTGTTTTCGCGCGGGTCCCAGAAGAGATTATAGAGATCATCTTTATAAGTATAGTCATTAAGGTCTTTGGACATGGTCAAGAGCGCTTCAAATTTTTTGCGGTGATAGAGCGCTACTTTATGTGTGCCGGTGCGGTTGGCAAAGGTCTCCACGGCGTCAAAAAAGAAGGGGGAGTTCCCTTCGCCGCGGGTATCTTCGTATTCCAGTGAATTGCGCAAAAAACCAAAGAGGTCGGTGCGGGCGGCGGGTTTATCGGATAATAGATAATTGCTGTCGCCGGTGCCGTAGCCGACCTGAGTGTAGGTCCGTTCGAGCCGGAAGGTAGTGGAAAGCGGCCGGCTGTGCAGTTCCTGCCAGAATTTTAGATCGGCGGTGTATTTTTCTGTTTCAAAAAAACGGCGGGCGTTGTAACTGGCAAAATATTTAGATTCGCGGATAAAGGCGGTCTTAAAAACCGGGTCGAGCTGTAAGAGCGCTATATTGCCTGTAATAGGTAAAATAGCGAGCCGGTGGGCTTTAAGCGTTACTTCCGGTACTTTTTCCACGAACTCGTCGCGCAGTGTATCGACAGTGACCCGATCACTGTCGGTATCTATATACCAGTTGTAGTGGATCTGCATCGACTCAAAAGTTTTTTTCTCTTCCGGTGTCAGCGTCAGGTCCATGGAGAGATCTAACCGTTCGTCGGCGGCATTGACCGCGGTTTGTTTGCTCTTATAGACCGGATTAACATTGTAGGTCCATTCGTTATTGAAACGGTAGGTGTTGTTAATGTTCAGCGCCTCAGAGCGGGCGGTTGTTTTGCGGTTATAATCTTTTTGCCAGGAAATAACTGTGTCGTTTTTTTCACTGCGGCCGCTGCCATTGAAAGTTTGTTTTTCATAATCGGCCTGATAATTATCTAAAAAGCCGTAATTGAAATTAGCCTGGTCGCGGCCGTCGCTGTAAGTGTAGCTCAAGCGGTCTTCCAGGCGGTCATCATAACCGGTCGGCAGGAGATAGGTTTTGCGGTAATTGTGGTTGAGTAAAAATTTAGAGTGAATTGATGGTGAATACTCCTGCTGGAATTTAATAATAGTGGCGTTCCTTTTGGGTTTAGTATCTTGTTCAAGGACATCGTAATAGTAGATCGAGCCGGGGTTGCCATAATTATATTTATGTAAAAAACCTTTGCCATTGCCTTTAATGGACATGGCATCAATAAAGACTGAACCTTCGTTATCCTGATCTATAAAATAGAGGGTTTCGGTTTTGATAAAATTACCCTCAGTGCTGTTGCCGCCAATAATTGGCGGTTTTAAAATGACGCGCCGTTGATCGGTATAAAAAACATAGTAGGGCAGGTAGCCTAAGGGGATAGGCGAAAACCAGAAGTGCAGTGTGGGGTGGTAAGCTACAACTTTTTTACGCGGATAATAAATGAACTCACGGGCGCTGACCCAGTAATGGGGTTGTTCCAGATCACAGGTAGTTAAACGGCTTCTCTGTCCGGCCAAAATATCGGCGTTTTCTGCGCCGCCGGGATAATTTTTAACGGTCTTAATATCAATAAAAATATCCTGCCGGGCCAGAGCGGGTTTAAAAGAACTGCTGATGCCGTTGAGCTCAAACTGATCATTGTTAATATTGAAGGTGAATTCTTCGCCCGCCAGACTGGAAGTGCCCTGATAGATCATGACCTGGCCAACGCCGTGGATCAGGTTGTTGTCGGTATCGATCGTGATCTGTTCGGCCCGGAGCTCATAGCTGTCGTAAAGAATGGAGGCGTTGCCGGAAGCGCTGATCAAGGCACCCTGATAAGATAAATGATCGCCCCTGATCGAGACCGGCAGTTCTTCGACAGCAAAAATAAAAGATAACAATAGAAAAAAGGAGACAAGCCCCCCAAAAACACCCCTCACAATGAAAATAATTATATCTTATTATAATATTATTGTCTGGGGTTCTTTTATTGAGTTTTTAAAAATCATGATTTTTTTTAGCGGAGGGGTTAACCCCTCCGCTAATGCTTATAATAATACCTATAATAGAGACATTCACTACTGGCCAATAAAATAGTTGGCAGGTTATTATGACCCCATCCCCTAGCCCCTTCCCCGCAAATGCGGAGAAGGGGAACATAAAAC
>CAYUXF010000047.1:0-12132 GCA_964448755.1 uncultured bacterium | reverse complement strand
TCCCAGCTGGTCTTTATCTAGTAATTTATAATTTTTCAGGACAAATACTAATTTATCTCTGTTTTTTATACAATCAATATCAATTCCATCATTATCAACCCAAAATGAAACATATTCATTATCATCTAAAGAATTATTTTTATTAAAATCTACCCAGGGAGTAGCTTTATTTAAATTTGGAAAAAGTTCAGGAAGCCATTTTATATATGTTAATTCTTTATTTTCTCCATAGCTGGTAATGCCTTTTTGTTTAACAATTGTTTCGTATGTTGAAATAGTTGAGTCAAGATGCTCTTTTAAACTTATGTTTTTTTCTTGCTCTAATTGTTTTTTTAACGCTGGTAATAGTTCTTCTTCAATAAATTTAACATTATTGAATTTAGAATAACATCTTGGCATAAATTGTAATACGTTATATACAGACCATTTTTTTGAGTCACTTTTGTCATCAATATATTGTAGCAAGTATGGCAGTGTTTCTTCGCCAATGGCTTTTAATGCGGCTCTTGCCTCATAATCTTCATTTGAACTTAAATATTTAATTGTTTCTAATATAAGTTTTTTTCTTAATTCTGGCGCCATGTTTCTTGATTGTTGAGCAAGAAACAATCTTTTTTCTGAAAAAGTAACTTCTGTATTGTTTTCACTGTAATACATGTCTGTTTGATGATGACGAGGAACTATTTCTTCTTTTTCCCTCTTATTGTTTTTATTAACATCTACCCAAGGAACATTTTCTTTTAACGTTGGAAACATACTGTGAATAAAATTTCTATATGTTTGCATATTCATCCTCCATTATTTAAGTAATATTTTATTTTTTAAAATATTTACTGTCTTATCTATATATCTTAGTGATTTTTCTTTTTTTGCATTATCACCAAAACTATCAAATATCATTAACAATCTATTTTGGTCATTTGCAGACGCCTTGAAAAACAAATAACCATCATAATATTTCATATCAATTTCTTTACCAGGCTCCGTATTCGCCTTAACTAACTCTATTATTTCTTTTGCCGAAGCTTCGTCTATTTTATCAAATATAGCCGCATAAGGCTCGGGCTGTTTGTATTAAGTTTCAGTAAAATAACGCCTTATTTAAATATTTTCCCCTTATTATAAGTTTTTTACTATTTCGTTTATTTTTTAAACTACTTTCCCTATTGTTAATATTTAATTAACTGTTTTTTGTGGATAAGTTGTTATTAATATCTGCTATTCTTAATAATTATCAACTGTTTTAAACAATACTTAACTCTTTATAGCTATCAACTAACTCTTTTCTGTGGATAACCGTTGAATAAGTGGATAATTAACTGTAAAATTTTTCAGTGTTCATTATAATTAAACATTTATTAACTAACAACAGTGTCTGAGTGTTTTTTAAGTATATTTATCCACAAAAATCGCTGTTTTTTAGAAAGTTATCAACAATTTTGCTTGAAAAAATTATTATCTGCTGTATACTATTCTCTCTTTTGTGGATAAGTTTTTAAGGGGTTTTTCGTGGAAAAAGTCTGGACGGTATTAAAAGATAATTTAAAAGAAAAATTGACCACACCTGGTTATCAAACTTTTATTTCCTCAGCTAAAGTATCTTCTTTGGAGGAAGGGGTTTTAACTTTAGTAGTTCCAAGTGATTTTGTTATGAGCTGGATCAAAGAGCGCTGTGAACAACAGATCCAGGAGATCCTTTTTAGAAAGCTGCAGCAAACCGTCTTGATCAATTACCGGGTAGATAAAGATTTTAATTTTATTGTCGATGAACAGAGTTCCGTAGAAACACCAAAAGCAGCAGAACAAACAGCCAATACGCCACTGCCGGGACTGACCGCCGCCGAAAAAGCAGAAGATTTGACACTCAAAGAAAAACGCTCTCTTTTTAACCCTAAATATACTTTTGATAATTTTGTGGTTGGCAATAACAACCGCTTTTGTCATGCCGCCGCTCTGGCTGTAGCGGAATCACCAGCTAAAGCCTATAACCCGCTCTTTATTTACGGTGAATCGGGCGTTGGTAAAACACACTTAATGCAGGCTATTGGCCAGAAGGCACTTGATATTAATAAATTTTTAAAAGTTGTCTATACCAATGGTGAGACATTTACCAATGAAATGATCGAAGCGATCCGCGTTGGTCAAAATAAGATCAACGAGTTCCGCAATAAATACCGGACTGTTGATATTTTATTAATTGACGATATTCAGTTCTTAATGGGTAAAGAACATATGCAAGAGGAATTTTTTCATACTTTTAACGCCTTGCACGAATCAAACAAACAAATTGTTTTAAATTCCGACCGGCCACCTAAAGAATTGGCCAAGCTTTCCGATCGTTTAAAAAATCGTTTTGCCTGGGGCTTAATTGCTGATATCAAGGCCCCTGACCTAGAAACCAGGTTGGCAATCTTAAAAGAAAAGACCGCTATTGAATCTTTAAATGTCCCTAATGATGTTTTAGAGTATGTTGCCAAACAAATACCATCTAATGTCCGCGAACTGGAAGGTGCGTTAACTAGAATTGTTGCTCACTCTTCTTTAGCTGGCGAAACACTAACCGTAGATTTTGCCGCAGAAACTTTAAAAAATATTTTCGGTTCTAAAGAAAATAAACACATTACTATTAGCACCATTAAACAGGTCGTGGCAGAATATTTTAATATTGAAATAGAATCTTTTTCGGAAAAAGTACGGACTAAAGAAATTGCTCTAGCCAGACAAATTGCCATGTATCTTTCTAAAGAACTAACCTCTTCTTCTCTTTCAAAAGTCGGTAGTAATTTTGGCGGACGTGACCACACTACAGTCTTACACGCCTGTGACAAAATAAAAAATGATATCAAAGCGGATCCTTATCTAAATGGTGTCATTAGTGATCTCAAAAGAGATATTCTCAATAAATAATTATCCATATTTTATTTAGATTTCCTGTGTATAACTGCTGTATAAGCGCTGTAAAACTCCTGCTATTTTTTATGTTAATCTACATTTATTAATTACAATAAATATCGTTGTTAATAACTAACAATAACTTTGTTCTTTTTCAACAAACTATCAACAAGTTATTAATAGTCTAAATGACAAAAACCCTGTATAATTACTGGATAATTGGCAGTTATCCAGATATCAACAGCCCTTATTAGTATTATTACTATTTTTAAAGAATAACTGTTAATTACTAATAATTAATGCGGGAGGTATGTAGAAAAATGAAATTCAAGTGTGTAAAAGATGATCTAGCTAAAGCTATTCAAATTGTAGAAAAAGCTGTCGCTATTAGAAGTACCTTACCTATCATTGGTAATATTTTAATAGAGACAACCGAGAAAGGTTTAAAATTAGCCAGCAACGACCTAGAAATGGGCATTGAACTGGTTATAGATGCTAATATTGCACAAGAAGGTGCTATTTTAGCGCCGGCAAAAACTTTAAGCAGTATTGTTGCCAAATTACCAGCCGGTGAAGTCTCTTTTGATGTAGAAAATAATAATAATATTAAGATTTCCTGCGGCCGTTCGCGTTTTAGTATTTTAGGTCTTTCCACTGAAGAGTTCCCAATGTTAAATAAACTGGATGCCGGTGTAATATTAAACATTGAAGCTAATATGTTAAAAGAAATGATCAAACAAACTATCATTGCTGTATCGTTAGACGAATCTAAACATATACTCAATGGTGTTTTAGTTGAAGTCAGTAAAAATGATATTAAATTTGTTGCCACTGATGGTTTTCGTTTAGCGCAGCGTCAGTCGGTCCTAAAAGATATCAATACCAGCAGCGATAATATTTCTGTAATTATTCCAACTAAAGCTTTACAGGAAGTCAGTCGTATTATTCAACAGGATGAATTAAAAGATGATATCCGGATAGTTATCTCTAAAGAACAAGCAGCTTTTGAATTTAAAAATGTTTATTTAATAACCAGGCTGATCCAGGGTCAGTTCCCAGATTATAAACAGGTAATTCCTAAGGACGATAAAGCTAAAGTTATTATTTCCAGAAGAGAACTTTTAGATGCGGCAGAACGTGCTTCAATTATTGCCAGTTCTAATGCCAATATTATTAAACTAGAACCTAAAGACGAGCAGTTAATGATCTCTGCTAATACAGCCAATATCGGTAATGTTCAAGAAATTGTTGATGTTGAAAAAACAGGGACACTTGATTTTACCGTGGCTTTTAATGTCAGGTTAATGATGGATGTTTTAAAAAATATTGATGAAGATAATATTGTTTTTACCTTAAATTCACCGTCGGCACCTGGTGTTATTATGCCAAAAGAAAACAAAGACTATACTTACGTTTTAATGCCAATTAGAACTGTTTCTTAAAAAAAGTTTAATTTAAAAAAATAAAAAAGCTATCTGTAAAAGATAGCTTTTTTATTAACAGCTAAAAATAGAAAAAAATTATAAAATATCAAAAGATGAAAATTAAAAGTATTAATTTAATTACGTTTAGAAATTATAATAATGCCGATTTTAATTTTAAAGATAATAATTTAATTTTAGGTGAGAATGGCACAGGAAAAACTTCCATACTAGAGGCTATTGATATTATTGCTTCTACCAGATCGAGCATCGCCAGGGGAATTAATAAATGCATTAAAAACAATCATAAAGGTTTTATTATTACAGTAATTTTAGAAACAGGCGATTCAGAGAAAAAAATAGTTTTTAGGCAGGAGAAAAACGCCAAAAGAATTGTAAAAATAGACGATAATTTAATAGAAAAAAGTTCACAATTATTAGGTGTATTAAACGCAGTTATTTTTTTACCAGGTGATATAGAGATCATTAAAGGTTCGCCGCAACTCAGAAGAAAATATTTAGATATTTTAATTTCACAAATAGAAAAAGATTATTTTGAAACTTTAAAAAATTATAATTTAGTTTTAAAGCACCGGAACACAACTTTAAAATTAATCAAAGAACAAAATAAAGAAAGATCATTAATTAGTATTTGGGATAAACAGCTAATAGAGCTTGGCGGTAAAATTAGAGCGATACGAGAACGGTATATTAGAAAAATAGAACAATATACAGCAGAGCTTTATCAAAAAATTGGTTTTAATGAAGAAATTAAATTTATTTATAAGACAGATCTGAGCGGCACTTTTGAACAGGACCTTAAATTACTTAAAGATTCTTTAACAGATGATATAATAAACGGCTACACCTGTTTAGGTATCCACCGCGATGACATTAAAATAAAGAGCGGCGGGTTAGAGTTGGCTGAGTATAGTTCACAGGGGCAGCAAAGGCTATTTTCGGTTTGTTTAAAAATAGCGGAAGCCAGAATTAAAAAAGAAATTTTACAGGATCCACCGATCTTACTGATTGATGATGTTTTACTAGAGCTGGATCTGAAAAGATTTAATAATTTATTAAGAGAAATTTTAACTGATAGTCAGAAATTATTTACAGTTACCGATACAAACCGTTTTGCTCCTGATGTGCTGGAAAAAATGCAGATCATCGAAATAACAAAGAGTTAAATTATGAAAAAAGAGACAGAAAAAATAGAAACTATTTTAAAAAAAATAACCGCTAAACAAGGGCATCAGTTAAAAGAAGCGGTTATTTTTAATAAAATAGCAGCTCTTTGGCCGCAAATTGTCAGTGGTGACCTAAAGCAGCAAACACAGGTAATGGATTATAAGAATTATGTATTATTTATTGGCGTCAAAAATCCGGTTTGGGCCCAGCAAATAGTTTTTTTTAAACAAGAAATTATTAATAAAATTAAAAAGTTAAAAGCCAGTATTATTATTAAAGATATTAAAACCAATCTTATTTCTGAATTCATGCCCGGAACAGAAAATACGGAAGCCAGACCGTTAAATATACAGCTAGCGGAAATAAAAGAGATAGAAGAAGAGCTGGCGGAAATTTCTCTGGCTGAAAATCTTAAAAAAAAATTAGCTACGGCTATTTGTAAAGCCAAAAAAATAGGCGTCCAAGATCACCGAAAAACCTGCCCGCAGTGCGGACTAAAATATCGCGGAACCGGAAACACCTGTATTAAATGTGAAAATAAAAAAGAACAAAAAGATAATACGTTGGTTAAAGACTATTTAGCAGAGGTCCCCTGGAGCCGTTACCGCGATATTTGCCAGGAATTTAAGATCAGCGAAGAGCAGTACCATCAGGTTAAGGAAGATCTAATAAAAAAAGCGGAAGATGTCATAAAAAATGCCAAATATTTACCAAGCCAAGAACTGACATTAAAAAACCGTGAATTTATCAAAAAAACTATCTTACAATATGCCATGCTGCGTTCCGGGCTGCCGCCCATGGAGATAACAGAAGCTATTTTGGAAGAATTTTTAGGAAAAAAACTTTATAAAAAGGTCTTTTTATAATACAATATAGCGGTCCATTTTTGGGCTATGAATTAAAGGGGGCTTTCTTTAAAGATCTTAATTTCGCGTTAAGATTAGTTTGGTAAATTCAGATTTTTCTGAAAAATTTTTATACAGGAGATAATTAGGTGACACAAAAAGAACATTCATATGACGCGTCCAGTATTAAGATACTGGAAGGTTTAGAGGCGGTTCGGCAAAGACCGGGTATGTATATCGGCTCGACCGATAAATACGGTTTACACCACTTGGTTTATGAAATAGTGGATAATTCCGTAGACGAAGCATTGGCCGGCTATTGTAATGAAATAGAGGTTACTATTTGTAAAGACGGCTCTTGTAAGGTCAGTGATAACGGCAGAGGTATTCCTATTTCTCGTCATGAAAAAGCAGGTATTCCAGCTGTAGAAGTAGTTTTAACAACACTGCATGCCGGCGGTAAGTTTGACAAAGGAACTTATAAAGTTTCCGGCGGTTTGCACGGCGTCGGCGCTTCGGTAGTTAATGCTCTTTCCGAAAAATTTATAGTAGAGGTCAGAAGAGATAAAAAAATATACACCAATTCTTACCAAAAAGGTAAACCGGATAAAAGAGAGGGTGACCTGCAGGATGACAAAAACCAAAAAGATACCGGGACAACCGTAACGTTTTATCCCGATAGTTCAATTTTTGAAACGACTATTTTTGACTTTGATATTCTCTCGACTAGATTCAGAGAAATGGCCTATTTAAATAAAGGGTTAAAAATAAGGCTGAGAGATGAGCGCGATAAAGAGATCCAAGAAGAGACATATGTTTTTTCTGGCGGTATCATTGAGTATGTTAAACATCTCGATGAAAACAAAGAAGCGCTCTTTAAAGATCCAATTTACATTAGCAAAGAGCGCGATAATATTGAAGTAGAAGTGGCGCTCCATTACAGTAAAGATCATTATGACGAAACTGTGCTCTCTTTTGTTAACGCTATTAGGACCAGAGAGGGCGGTACACATCTTTCCGGTTTTCGCACTGCGCTAACGAGATCTATTAATAACTTTGCAAAAAAATATGATTTGATCAAGAAAAAAGACGAAGTCTTTAGCGGCACGGATGTTCGTGAAGGTTTGACCGTAATAGTTTCGGTTAAGGTTCCTGAGCCACAGTTTGAAGGACAGACCAAGTCCAAACTCGGCAATAGTGAAGTGAAAGGTATAGTTGACAGTGTAGTTGACGAAGGACTTTCCGATGCCCTGGAAGTAAATCCGGCGGTTGGCCGTGCCATAGTCAACAAATGTTTGACGGCATTGCGGGTGCGTAACGCTACCAGACAGGCCCAAGAGTTAGCCAGAAGAAAAACCGCACTAGACAGTACTACTTTGCCCGGCAAGCTGGCCGACTGTTCCAGTCGCGACGCTTCACAATGTGAAATGTATATCGTTGAGGGTGATTCGGCCGGTGGTTCTGCTAAACAGGGACGCGATAGAAATTTTCAGGCTATTTTACCGTTGCGTGGTAAGGTCTTGAACGTTGAGAAAGCGCGGATAGATAAAATTTTACAGAATCAAGAACTTAAGAATATGATCACGGCAATTGGACCCAATGTTATTGAAAAGCTTTCCGAAAAAGAAGAAGATGAAGATGAAACTGCCGCTGGTGAAGTGTTAAATGATGCGGAAAAAGAACGCATTTTACAGTTTTTGCGGTATCACCGGATCATTATCATGACCGATGCTGACGTTGACGGCGCGCATATCCGAACATTGTTGCTGACGTTTTTTTATCGTTATGCTAAAAAAGTTATCGAAGCGGGCTGTCTCTATATTGCCCAGCCGCCACTTTATTTAATTAAAAAGAATAAAACACAGAAATATGTTTATTCAGACGAAGAAAAAGACAAAGTGGTTAAAGAGTTTGGCGGCGAAGATGGTTTAATGATCCAGCGCTACAAAGGTCTCGGTGAAATGAACCCGGAACAGCTTTGGTCAACAACGATGGATCCGGCAACTAGAACGCTTTTACAGGTAACGTTATCGGACGCGGCACGGGCCGATGAGATCTTTACTGTTTTAATGGGCAGCGAAGTAGAGCCGCGTAAAAACTTTATTGAAAAACACGCCAAAGCGGTTAAGTGGCTGGATATTTAAGGAAAGGAAACAGGAGAGAACATGACAGATCAAGAAAAAATATTAACGCCGGGCGGCAATATTAAAAAGCTGGAAATAGAAGATGAAATGCGGACGTCGTATATTAATTACGCGATGTCGGTTATTGTCGGCAGAGCCCTGCCCGATGTTCGTGACGGTTTAAAACCGGTTCACCGCCGCATCCTTTTTTCAATGAATGAACAGGGGATGGTCGCGGGTAAAGCTTTTAGAAAATCGGCGCGCGTCGTCGGTGACGTGCTCGGTAAATACCATCCACATGGCGACGCTTCAGTTTACGATGCCATGGTCAGATTAGCGCAGGACTTTTCTATGCGGTATCCGTTCATTGACGGTCAGGGTAACTTTGGTTCGGTAGACGGCGATAGCGCGGCGGCCATGCGTTACACTGAAGCCCGTCTGGACAAAATGGCCTCAGAAATGATGGCTGATATAGAAAAAGAAACCGTTAATTTTATGCCGAACTTTGACGAGTCTTTAGAAGAGCCGATAGTTCTGCCGGCCAAACTGCCGAACTTGTTAATTAACGGGTCTACCGGTATTGCTGTCGGTATGGCAACCAATATTCCGCCGCATAATCTCTCTGAAGTTTGTGACGGACTAACAACTTTAATTGATAACCCGGAAACAACCATTCCGGAATTAATGCAGCATATCAAAGGACCGGATTTTCCGACTGGGGCCAATATTTGCGGCACAGATGGTATTCGTTCTGCTTTTGAAACAGGACGCGGTTCAATTACTGTTCGGGCGCAAATTAGTGTAGAGCCGGCACCCCATAAAAAAGACCGGGAGTGCCTAATTGTTACGGAACTGCCCTACCAGGTGAATAAAGCCAATTTAATTATCAAAATAGCCGATCTAGTTAAAGATAAAAAATTACAGAATATTAGCGATCTGCGCGACGAGTCTGGTAAACAGGGTATGCGCATCTATATTGAGCTGAAAAAAGGAGCTTCGCCAAAAGTTGTCCTCAATCAACTTTATAAACATACCCAGCTGCAAGATAATTTCGGTATTATTAATTTGGCTCTGGTTAATGGTGTTCCTAAAGTATTAAACTTAAAAGAGACGTTAACAGAATTTATTAAACACCGTGTAGAAGTTGTCACCAGAAGAACACAGTTCTTATTGAAAAAAGCTAAAGAACGCGAACATATTTTAGCGGGCCTGGTAATAGCACTGGATAATATAGATGAAATTATTGAGCTGATCAAAAAGGCCAAAGATACCGCTACAGCTAAAGAACAGCTGATGACCAGATTTAAGCTTTCGGAAATACAGGCACAGGCTATTTTAGATATGCGCCTGCAGAAACTGACCGGCCTGGAAACCGACAAACTGCGCCAGGAATATCAGGAAGTTTTAGCGCAAATTGCCGATTATCAGGATATTTTATCTAAAAAAGAACGCGTGATGACTATCATTAAAGAAGAACTTTTGGAAATGAAAGCAAAATATGGCGATGCCAGACGCTCACGCATAATTTCCAGCATAGAGAATGTAGAAATAGAAGATTTGATACCGAAGGAAGATGTGGTTGTTTTAATTACCAGACAGGGCTTTATCAAGAGAATGCCTGTCGGTATGTTTAAAACCCAAATGCGCGGCGGCCGCGGTGTAGCAGGCATGGAGACCCGCGACGAAGATGAAATAGACTCTATTTTTAGCACATCTACACACAGCTACATGGTTATTTTTACTAATTTAGGTAAAGCCTATAAAGTAAAAGTTTATGAATTGCCAGATGCTACGCGGATCAGTAAAGGTCAATCGATAGCCAACTTTGTCCAGATGGAAGAGAATGAGAAGATCACAGCGACGCTGGAGGTTTCTGACTTTAACGCCAAAGGGCAGTATATTATGATGGCGACGAAAAACGGCGTGGTTAAAAAAACTGAACTGACCGAATTTGAAAATATGCGCCGGACCGGTATTATTGCTATTAATCTCGATGAAGGAGATTCGCTGGATTGGGCCCAGCGCTCCAAAGGGAATAATGATGTTATGATGACGACCGCCAGCGGTTTATTGATCCGCTTTAGCGAAGATGATGTCAGAGCCATGGGAAGAGCAACCCGCGGGGTTCGCGGTATGAACCTGGCTAATGGCGATTATGTTGTTTCCATGGATGTTTTAGCCGAGGAAGATGATAAAAAACACGCCTTACTGGTTTCCAAACAAGGATATGGCAAACTGACAGATGTGGGTGAATACCGCTGTCAGGGACGTGGCGGCAAAGGTGTCCGCTGCTTAGCATTGCGCGATGGCGATGAAATGGTCAAAATGCGCATTGTCGATAAAGACGACACAACCATATTGGTCTCTTCCGGCGGAACTATCATTAGACAAAAAGTCAAAGATATTTCAACGCAAGGGCGCGCCGCCAAAGGTGTCCGCTTAGTTAAACTGGTGGCTGGTGAAAATGTTGCCGATCTAGCTGTTATTAAAAAGATCGACGAAGCAGAAACAACAGCCGCTGCAACAGAAGAGCCAACAGCAGAAACGGCAGCTGAGGATTAAATGGGTTATTCAATAGGGATCGTCGGCTTACCGAATGTCGGCAAATCAACACTTTTTAATGCGGTTACCAATGCCGGAGCGGAAGCTTCTAACTACCCGTTTTGTACTATCGACCCTAATGTTGGTATTTTAGAAGTCCCCGATGAGCGCCTGCAGGTACTGGCTAAAATGCACCAGACCGAAAAGATCATCCCCGCAGCTATTGAGATGGTTGATATTGCCGGTTTAGTTAAAGGGGCCTCCAAAGGCGAAGGGCTGGGGAATCAGTTTTTGGCTAATATTCGTGAGGTCAATGCTATTGCCCATGTTGTCCGTTGTTTTGAGGACCACAATGTTGTCCACGTGGACGGCAATATTAACCCGAAGCGCGATATTGAGACGATCAATCTGGAATTGGTTTATGCCGACCTGGCCACCGCTGAAAAAAGAGAAGCTGATCTGGCAAAAAAAGCGAAATCGGGACGTCCGGAAGATGTTAAAAGACAAGAAGTTTTTACAAAAATAAAAGATCACTTATCAAAAGGATTGCCAGTGCGGTCGCTCGATCTCGATGAAAAAGAGCGTGAAATAAAAAAAGACATCCAGTTTTTGACCGAAAAACCGGTCCTCTATGTTGCCAATATTTCAGAAGAACAAATTGCCGCGGGGGAAAATGATCCCGCTATTAAACAGGTTAAAGAGATCGCTGATGCCGAAGGGGCAGAGATGGTCATTATTTCAACCAAAATAGAGGCGGAACTTGTCCAGCTTTCACCAGAGGAGCGGCAGGAACTTTTGGCAGAATACGGTTTAAAAGAATCCGGCTTAGATCGTTTGGCCAAAGCCTCTTATAAATTATTGAACCTAATTACTTATTTGACCTCGGGCGAAAAAGAGACGCGGGCCTGGACTATTAAAAAAGGCTTTAAAGCGCCGCAGGCGGCAGGTGTTATTCACACCGACTTTGAGCGCGGCTTTATTAAAGCGGATGTCATTGCCTATGAGGATCTCATTAAATTTTTTTCTTTAGCTGAAGCGCGCGAAAAAGGAAAAGTCCGCCAAGAGGGCAAAGAATACGTTTTTCAAGACGGTGACGTGGTCTTATTTAAGTTCAATGTTTAA
>CAYUXF010000046.1:9595-12321 GCA_964448755.1 uncultured bacterium | reverse complement strand
TTTATAATATTCGGTCTCATCTTCTACATTAAGATCAAAACCCTTTTCTTTCATTAATCTTTCAAAATGAATATAATTATTGACAGCTCTTTTAGTTCCCATAACATTAGTGCGCCACGGACGGCGATTAACAAAACCCAGCTGATAAATATTGCTAAGATCATCAATTTGATCTTTAGAATCTACCCCAGTCAGCGGCATAAAAACCATTTGTTCTGTTCTACGGCCAGCCGAAGAAAGAGTATCTACCCCTACCAGACGATGAAATGAAGTAAATAAATTATCTGCGCTACTCTCAAATCTAAAAGGGTACTTCACTCTATCTTTATTAAAATTATAGACATACTGCATGATCTCTTTTGTCTTTTCCGGATAAACCAAGGCTTTGATCACCTCAGCTACTCGCTGCTGTCTATTTTCAGGAAAAAAATCGCCAAGGCCATAATAATTGTTCCACATTTTAGCCAGCCACAATTTCAGATATTCTATGGTTTTATCATAGGCAACCGGCGAATTAATTATCTTTAAATCATTACAGGTAACATCAAAAATTGCTTCAAAAGAGAGTTCATCACCAATAATATTAATATGAACTATTGACTCTCCATTGCTGTTCTTTTCTATCTTATGTCTAATTTCCTTCAAAAGTTTTTTAACAGGATGCTTTTCGGCAAAGACCTCTGGCGCAATTACTATCTCGCCGCTGGCCGGCATTTTTTCTAAAGAGACATATTCCAGAATATCCAATTCACTACCTATCTCACTATCTAATTCTAAATTATTAATAACACCATCTTCCTCTGAATGAGCAACAAAGCCAGAAAATATCTCATAATCTGACTGCTGCTCTCGTACACGCCTCAACATAATATCGTGCTGCAGAGAGGCCTTTTCTATTTTAAAAGTTATTTCTTTTAATAATTCCGCTCTATATTTTTCTATCTCTTTGTGTTGTCTCTTCTTAGTGATGATCTGTTTAAAAGAGAGTGGCAGCAGCGAAAATTCATTTATTAAAAATTCTTTTATTTCAGCTAATTTATAAAGAGAATTTTCCTGTTGTTTATAATTTAAAAGAGCAAGCAAACCGGCCGGCACATTATACTCATTCAGAAGCATCTCCGCTTGAGCCAGAATTATTTTTTCAGCAGAATTACCGTCCAGTAACAATTTATATAATAAAATTTGAGCATTACGGTCCTGATAATTCTGTAAAATATCAGTGATCGTCTTCTTATTATTTTTATCCAGGGCGGCATAAAAACTCACCAGCGGATAAAAATTATCCTCATGCCATAAATACTCTAAACAGATCTTTTCAACCAAAACTCTTACAGAATCACTTTTTTGATTAATAAAGAGTTTATTCTTCTGCAAAGAATTAACCAGAACAACAGCATGTTCATTATTATTTAAAGAGGCCATAAACTCACGTCTAAAAACAATATAATTTTCCAGATAACGGCAAATATTTTCCTGGGCAAAAACCTCCATTTTATTCCAGGCCTCTAAGCCGATCATAGAAACTAAAAAAGAAAGATCGATCTCTTTTTTACTTTTTTGATCTTTCTCTTTTTTATCTAGGTCCAGCGAACTCTCATGCAGACTGGCATATTTATAGTATGTATCCTCTATGGTTTTTTGATCGATCTTTGCCAATAGATCAGAAACCCTTTGGCGTTGTTGTTTGTCTTTAAAGAAATTTACTATTGTACCCTTAACATGTTCATCTATCCAGTTTCCTGCAAAATCAATATTATTAGTATTTTTAGCTGCATAATAACTATCATATAGTTTTTTTACACTTAATTCTGCTGACAAACGCCTGTAGATTTCAATATCCGCCCCTTGTTCTTTCTTAATTTTTTCAGTCATTAAATAATAAAACGCGGTAAAGTATTTTGCATTATACTCAAATAACTCATCTAGATGATATGCTTCTTTAAAAGAATTACCGGTATTTTTAATAGCACTAACAGTATCCTCTAACTCTGTTAATAATTCTTCCGCCTTGTTATAGCAGTGTTTTTCACAATAATACTCAGAAAGAACAAGTGCAAGAAAAATAACGCCGCCCATGGTCTCTATGTTTCTACCCAGCAAAAATTCACGCTGCAGATAACTCTCAATAACATTCATCAGCTCAGGATCATTTTTTTGAGAAGAATATAGATAATAAAAAACTATCACATGATTTTGTTCTTCCGGAGCATACTGACTAAGGTCTTCAAAGATCTTTTCAGCAAGCCGCTGAACAGAAGGGCCATCTTTAACAGCATAGGCATGTTTAATTAGAAACAATAATAATAGTCGGGCTTTCTCTTCCTGAGCTCCATCAGTAAAGGGCATTATATAATCAAGATGCTGCTGTAAGATTGCTATTGGCAAGTTTTCGCGTAAAGCTATCTCGGTTATATAAACGATCATAAAAGAATGATCAAAAAAATCGCTAGAACTAAATACATCTATAATCTTCTGAGTATTACCGCCTATTATTGCTTCCCGCACTTGTCCAGCAAGGTTTGCATCAGTAAAAACATTTGCTAATTTCTCATCGTCAAGGCGAAAAGAAAAAATAGCATCATTATGTCTAAAAATATATTTTTGAAAATCATTATAAAAATTGGCAATTATCGGATTCTCTAAGTTATTAATTTTTTCTTCTGAACCGGCAATAACATTAAAGTACATCTGCAAAATCCTCTCTCTATTAGGTTTGGTGTTTTTCA
>CAYUXF010000046.1:0-9495 GCA_964448755.1 uncultured bacterium | reverse complement strand
AACTGCTATTTAGAAATGCCCTACTATTTGCTAGAATCATTATCATGAAACAGCCTAACGTTGCCGGAAAATTTTACCCGCAAAATAAAAATGAGCTGCAGAAAACCATTGACTCTTTCTTAAAAAAAGTACCCGCTGTCAAAAACAAAAAAAAACCGTGGGGGATCATTGCGCCGCACGCCGGTTATATCTACTCCGGCCAAACTGCCGCCTACGCCTACAAATTATTAGAAAATCAACAATATTCAACTGTAATAGTTTTAGCACCATCACACTATCAGGCATTCAATAAAATAGCACTACTCAACGATGACTATCAAACCCCGCTCGGTACCATTAAAATTGATAGAGAACTAGCTGACGATATTTTAAAAGAGAATTCATTAATAACAGAATATCCCGCCGCTTTTGAGCAGGAACACGCCCTGGAAGTTCAGCTGCCTTTCCTACAAACAGTTCTTAAAAACAATTTTAAACTCCTGCCTTTACTCATTGGCACTTTAAACAAAGGCAATATTATTACCTTAACAAATATCATTCTCAAATTAGTCAAACAAAAAGATGTCTTGGTTGTCGCCAGCTCCGACATGGCCCATTTTAACAGCGGCGCCGTCAACGACGAAATGGACCGCACCGCCATTGAATATATTAAAGAACATGATTTTGCCGGTCTTTTAACTGCCTGCGAACTTAAAGAATGTGAACTCTGCGGCCTGGGCCCGGTCATTACGCTGATGATCATGGCCAGCACGCTTAAAGCTTCGGTTTCCATTCTCAATCACAGCAACTCCGGCCAAACCACTGGCGACTACCTTAACGTTGTAGGCTATATGGCAGCCGCCTATTTTTAGAAAGATATTTATGGAGATAATTTTATCTAAAAAAGAAAAAACAACGATCATTGATTTTGTCAAAAAAACAATTTTAAGTGAACTAGAAAAAACTCCAGCACCACGGCTGCAAATTGAAAATAAAATAATCAATGAAAAAACAGGTCTATTTGTAACACTTTATGGCCCGCAAAAAAAACTCAGAGGCTGTATCGGCTATGTCTACGGCATTAAACCTTTTAAAGAAGCACTGGCAGAAATGGCGCTGGCGGCGGCCTTTGATGATCCGCGGTTCTTACCGATCACTAAAAATGAGTTTGATGATCTTGCCGTTGAAATATCCATTCTCTCGCCAATGGAACGTTGCAACGATATCAATGAAATTGAAATAGGCAGACATGGTCTTTTGATCAAACAAGGTTTCAGCTCGGGATTATTATTGCCGCAGGTCGCTGTCGAGTGGCACTGGGACCGCAATGAATTTCTCACCGGCGTCTGTCAAAAAGCGGGACTGCCGGAAGATGCCTGGCAAACAGCTGAACTTTATATGTTCTCAGCGGAAATAATTAAAGAATAACTCTTATTAGAAGCTTACAAAAAAGGCTGCCTCAATAGGCAGCCTTTTCTTTGTTTAATGAATAACTAAAAATTAGTTAGACAAAAAAAGCATTTCAGAATATGTCGGTAACGGCCAAATATCAGCAGGAATAATTTCCTCTAAAGCATCGCCGTCTTTTCTTAACTCGCCCATAGCTGAGAAAACATTGTCACGGTAAGCTTCCGCTTGTTTCAAAAATTCACCGTGCATACCAGCCGCATTAGCCTGTGCAGCTTCAAGCTTTTCAAGGTTCTTAACAAAAGAAGAAGTGATCTTGTCTAATTTAGCTAAAAGATCAGAAGCAACAGAGAGTTTATTGTCTTTCAGTAAATTAGCGTACTTAAGCGCTGCCGGCAATATTTCTCTTTTCGCCATCTGGATCATTGTCAGAGCTTCAATGTTAATGGTCTTCAAATATCTTTCCAGATAGATCTCAAAACGAGATTCCATTTCCGCTTTGCTTAAAACAGCATACCTATCAAAGGTCTCTACGTTTTTCTCTTCTAGCATATAAGGCAGCGCTCTGACCGTATCCTTAACATTGAGCAAACCTCTCTTCTCCGCCTCTTTAACCCAGTTCTCCGAATAGTTGTCACCGTTAAAAATTATTCTCTTGTGCTTTTTGGTGAACTCAACAAGAATATCCTGGATCTCTTTATTCATATCTTTGGCTGCTTCAAGTCTACATGCAACTTCATCTAAGACAGAGGAGACGATCGTATTAAGAACTACGTTAGGACCAGCTACCGAAGCAGAAGAACCAACCATTCTGAACTCAAACTTATTGCCGGTAAAAGCAAAAGGAGAAGTTCTGTTTCTATCGGTTACATCCTTTGGCAACGCCGGCAGTGTTGTTACACCAATTTTCAGCTCGCCACCCTGTTTAGAAGAGCTGGCACCGCCTTTTTCTATCTGCTCCAGAAGATCTGTTAACTGTTCACCCAAGAAAATAGAAATGATCGCCGGCGGCGCTTCATTGGCACCTAAGCGGTGATCATTGCCGGCGCTAGCCGCTGACATTCTCAACATATCGGCAAAGCGGTCAACAGCAGCAATAACAGAGATCAAGAAAACCAAAAACTGAGCATTATCATGCGGCGTTTTTCCCGGATTAAGTAAATTCTGTCCGTCATTAGATGAAAGTGACCAGTTATTATGCTTACCGGAACCATTGATACCGGCAAAAGGTTTTTCATGTAATAAACAAACAAAGCCATGCCGCTTAGCTACTTTTTGCATAACATCCATAGTGATCTGATTATGATCAGTCGCCACGTTAGTAGTACCAAAAATAGGGGCAAGCTCATACTGAGCAGGCGCTACTTCATTGTGCTGTGTCTTAGCCATTAAACCGAGTTTCCAGAGCTCAATATTAAGTTCCTTCATATAGCCGGCTACACGCTCTTTAATACTGCCAAAGTAATGATCTTCCAACTCCTGCCCTTTAGGTGGTTTAACACCAAACAATGTCCGGCCGGAAGTGATCAGGTCAAGGCGTTTATCATAGTATTTTTTATCTACTAAAAAATACTCCTGTTCCGGGCCAACTGTCGAAACTACTCTGGTCGCTGTCGTGTTGCCAAACAGTTTTAAAATACGGAGCGCTTGTTTATTAATAACTTCCATTGAACGAAGTAATGGTGTTTTCTTATCAAGTGCTTCGCCGGTATAAGAACAAAAAGCCGTTGGAATAACCAACGTTGCGCCGCCTTTATCTTCTCTAATAAATGCTGGAGAAGTACAATCCCAGGCAGTATAACCACGCGCTTCAAAAGTAGCTCTAATACCGCCGGAAGGAAAAGATGAAGCATCGGGCTCACCTTTGATCAGCTCTTTGCCACTGAACTCCATAATGATCCGGCCATCTTCTGTCGGCGAAATAAAAGAATCATGTTTTTCTGCTGTACCGCCGGTCAAGGGCTGGAACCAGTGTGTGTAGTGAGTGGCACCTTTCTCTATAGCCCAATCTTTCATAGCATTAGCCACAACATCGGCAATAGAAGAATCCAGCTCATAACCATAATCGATAGTTTGTTTGAGTTTTTTATAAACATCTTTTGGCAGACGCTCTTTCATCACCGTCAAATTAAAAACATTAGAAGCAAAATGATCGGAGAGAGAACTGTCACTAAAATCAATACTCTTTGCTACTTCCTTTAATCCTTCTGTATACGAACCCATAAAATCCTCCTTAAAATTTTTATCTATCATCTTACATTTTTACTTACGCAAATCAACTCTTTTCAATATAAATACCAAAAATATTATATATTTGTTTTTCGCTTAAATACAATATAAATATCAATATTCTTTTTAAACAACATTACAAATATGTATAACAAAGCTCAACACTATTACTTATTTGTAATAAATCAACCGATAGCTGTTGACCCGGTTTCACCGGTCCTAATTCTAATACATTCATCTAAAGAAGTAACGAATATTTTACCATCGCCTATCTTACCGCTTCTGGCTCCCTGTATAATAGCATCGATAGTAGGTTTAACAAATTTCTCATTTACCGCTATTTCGATCTTTACTTTTTTTAACAAATTAACTTCTGTAATAACACCGCGGTAAGTCTCGGTAAAACCTTTTTGCTGACCAGCACCTATTACATTACTGACCGTCATTTTATGAACGTCGGCTTTAAATAAAGCCTCTTTAACGTCGGGCAGTTTTTCCGGTTGAATTATTGCTGTTATTAATTTCATTTTATATACCTCCTATTATTTTAATTGATCCAGGTTTTTTAGCATCAGACGCTACTGATTTGTAAAAATTTGAAAACCTGAATAAGCCTCCATCCCATGCTCGCCAATATCTAAACCACGTAACTCCTCAGCGCGACTGACTCTTAACCCCACAGTGATATCGATCAATTTAAAGATCATCCCCATTACCAGCAAGACAAAGGAGACAACAACAACAATACCAACTGTCTGCACAAGAAGCTGCTGCCAGCCGGCCCCATAAAAAAGACCGTTAGTTGTATGAAAAAGACCTACAGCCAGAGTACCCCAAACACCATTAACACCGTGAACGCCAACCGCACCAACCGGATCATCAACACCAAGTTTATCCACCAACTGAACACCATAGACGATCAAAATACCGGCGATCAAGCCTATTAAAATAGCCGCCAGCGGCGTCACAAAAGCACAAGGCGCAGTAATAGCAACCAGCCCGGCCAGCGCACCGTTCATAGTCATAGAGAGATCAGGCTTGCCATATTTTTTCCAGACAAAAAACATTGATACGATAGCTGCAGTCGCCGCTGCTAAATTAGTATTGAGCATGATCAAAGAAATTGCCTCATAATCCATACCGGAAAGTGTAGATGAAGCATTAAACCCAAACCAGCCAAACCATAAAATAAAAACACCTAAAGCCGCCAGCGGAATATTGTGCCCCATAATGGCATTTGCCGAACCATCACTATTAAACTTGCCGATCCGCGGCCCCAATAATTTTGCGCCAATAAAAGCGGCCCAACCGCCAGTAGCGTGAACAACTGCCGAGCCGGCAAAATCAAGCATGCCAAGATCCGCCAGCCAGCCGCCACCCCAAATCCAGTGGCCAATTATTGGATAAACGATCGCACTGATCAAAAAAGAATAAATTAAATAAGCTTGAAACTTCATCCTTTCAGCCATAGCGCCAGCCACAATTGTTGCGGCAGCACCGCAGAACATCGCCTGAAATAAAAAGAAAGCAAAGGTCGGAATACCAGCCGTCATTTTATCTACACCAAACAAAAAGAAACCGCTCAGACCAATAAATTTATTTCCTAAACCAAACATCAGCGCATAGCCAACAACAAAAAAACCGAGCGAGGCCATTGCAAAGTCCAAGAAATTCTTTGTCAAAATGTTACAGGTATTTTTGGCGCGAATAAATCCCGCCTCCACCATACCAAACCCGGCCTGCATAAAAAATACTAAGATAGCTCCTAACAAAACCCAAATTGTATTAATTGCTATTTCCATTTTTACCTCCTAAAAGTTTTGCTACAAACAATGAAAATAAGATACCATCTCTATTATTTGTTGTATTTACGGTAATTTACTGCAAAACATCCAGAAATAAAATACATTTATGAATTATTTAAAATAAAAAGATACATTTATGTGTAATAATAAAAGTAGCCGGAAATCTTCCCCAAAAAACAAAAAGGGCTGTTTTTCAAGACAGCCCTTTTAAAAAAACACAAAACAATTATTTAATTTCAGCCAATTGCTTTTCCGCCTGTTTCTCCGGTCCTAATACGAATACACTCTTCCAGCGGTGTTATAAAAATTTTCCCATCACCTATTTTACCGGTTCGCGCACCCTTAATAACTGCGTCGATTGTCGGTTTAACAAATTTTTCATTTACCGCTATTTCTATTTTTATCTTCTTTAGCAAATTAACTTCCGTAATAACACCGCGATAAGTTTCGGTAAAACCCTTTTGCTGACCACAGCCAATTACATTACTGACTGTCATTTTATGAACATCGGCCTCAAAAAGAGCCTCTTTAACATCTGGCAATTTTTCAGGCTGAATAATTACTGTTATTAATTTCATTTTAGATCCTCCTCCTTAACTATTTTATATTTAACTTGTTCCAAAACTACTGGTTAGCAAATATTTGAAAACCAGAGTAGGCTTCCTGACCATGTTCAATAAGATCGAGCCCTTTTAATTCTTCCTGCTTGTCTACACGCAACCCTATTAAATACTTAGCCGCGGCAAAAACCAGCGCCGATGTTAATACTACCCATACAAAGACGGCCGCAACACCTTTTAATTGAACCAGCAATTGAGAAACTCCGCCGCCAAAAAACAGTCCATTAACACCACCAAAAGATTCCTCTGCAAAAAGTCCAACAGCCAAAGTACCCCAAACACCATTAACACCGTGAACCGCAACAGCACCAACAGGATCATCAACATGTAACACTTTATCAATAAACTCTACCGCCAATACTACCAGCACGCCAGCTATTAAACCAATAATAATTGCACTGGACATACTCACATTAGCGCAAGGGGCAGTAATAGCTACCAGTCCAGCTAAAACACCGTTAAGCGCCATAGAAATATCCGGTTTATTAAATCTAAACCATGATGTAAAAAGAGCACTCACGGCCCCGGCCGAAGCAGCTAACATTGTAGTTGCAGAAATAATAGCAATGCTTAAATTTGTTCCGGCAACAGTAGACCCCGGGTTAAACCCAAACCAACCGAACCATAAAATAAAGACACCCAAGGCAGCCAGCGGAATATTGTGACCAGGTATGGCTCTGGCTTTGCCATCTAGTGAATATTTACCGAGCCGCGGCCCTAAGAAAATTGCACCTACTAAAGCCGCCCAGGCGCCAACAGAATGCACAACTGTTGAACCGGCAAAATCAATAAAACCAAGAGCAGAGAGCCAGCCGCCGCCCCAGATCCAGTGACCAACCACCGGATAAATTAATGCTGATATAAAAACCGAATAAAAAAGATATGCTTTAAACTTTGTTCTTTCCGCCATAGCGCCAGAAACAATAGTAGCTGCCGTTGCCGCAAACATTGTCTGAAAAACAAAAAAGGCAATATCCGGCATATCCACAACACCATTAAGAAAAAACTTATCAAAGCCAAACAGCCCGGCTTTACTTGCACCAAACATCAAGGCATAGCCAACCATAAAAAAGGCAATTGAACCAACTGAAAAATCCATTAAGTTTTTAGCAATAATATTGACCGCATTTTTTGCACGAGTAAAACCAGTTTCCACCATAGCAAAACCCGCCTGCATAAAAAAGACTAAAAAGGCAGCTATCAGCGTCCAGACAACATCTATTGATTGCGCATTAGATGTCACACTATGCTCAGCCCAGCCACTGGCAATAAGTAAAAATAACAATGTCGATATTCTGCGTAACTTAAATTTCATCATAATACTTTGCAACATTTTTAATCACTCTCCTTTTTTTAGAATAGGGCCTGCTAGCAAAAGCCAGCAAGCCCCGTTTTTTAAATTACTTAAAAAAGATCTCCGCTATAACTAATACCAACAACTATTTCATAGGCATCTTCATTAACACCTTTACGAGATTTAACTGTTACGCCATCTTCTTTATATTCATCAACACCGGAGACAAAACCCAGCGCACCTGCCGATTTATTAATATAAATTAAATTAGTGTAAGCAGAAAAGCCTGCCGGCAATTCTTTAGCCAATCGATAATTAATATTGGTTAAACCAGCAGAATATTTACTGCCATCAAAGCAGAACATGATACTCTGATCTAAACTGTAAACCGCAGGCAAAACAAAGCCTAACTCCGTATAGGCATAACTAGTCTCATCGCCGCCATCCTCATTGGTATTAAACTTACTGCGATCATAATCGTAGTAAACTTTTAAAGAGGGCTGTAAAATTACGTTAGGCAAAGCCAAACCAAACCAAACCTCATCGGTATTGAGCATATCTTTAGCATCAGCTGCCGACATATCCTCTACCCTTTGTTTATAGAGTTCTAGGGAGGGGAAAGTGTAATGAGTATACCCAAGAGTATAATCTATTCCGCCCAAAGAAAAATCATAGCCGGCATAGAGATCCGCCTCATCCATTTCCTGACTGGAATATGAACCCAATCCCATTGAACCCCAAAAGCCAACATAAAGACCGGTCTCACCAAAACTGTACTTAATACCGGGCTGAAAAGCTGGCGAATTATTATAATTTCCTTTTTCATTATAATAATTTACTGGATCCCCAAAATCGACACCTCTAAAAATATATCTACTAACTACATCTCCACTATAGCTCAAACCGGCAAACGCCGAGTTGACCAACATCGTCAACGCCATAACTATTATCATTATTTTTTTCATTTTTTTACCTCCTAATAATTTTTTACTGAAATTTTTTCTATCACTCATTTTATATTCACCTCCCACGTTTAAATTTCAATTACTAATGAAGGCTATAAAATATTCATGCCTAAAACAAAAATAAGCTTATCTAAAACAAAAATATATTTTTTTGAAAAAAAATAAATACAATAACGTAACAAAGATACTAGCTATCTACATTTATGTTTGTTTAATTACTGGTCTCGTCGGGAGGAATAGCCAGATAACGGACAGCTTCATCAGCTATCGCTTTAAAAACAGGGACCGCCACAGTACTGCCGTAGTATTTATCTTTAGGAGCGTTAATTACAACCAGAATAGTTAACTTAGCATTACCAGCAGGCAAAACACCGGCAAAAGAACTCCAGTAGTCACCACGCTTATACCCCTTTCCGCCAGAAAGATCTGGTTTTTGCGAAGTACCGGTTTTGCCGGCAATAGAATAGCCAGGCAAACGAGCCAGTGTACCTGTTCCTTTATTGACCACGCCTTTCATCATCTCCTGCAGCTTTTCTGCTGTTCCGGCCGAAATAATACGGTGCGCTACAAATTCACCGGAAAAATCCTTAATATTTTTTCCGCTGTTATCAACAATTTTTTTAACTATCCGCGGCGCAACATAATAACCACCGTTAGCTATAGCATTGACCACGGCGACCATCTGCAGAGGAGTTACCGCTATCGCCTGGCCAAAGGGAATAATAGCCTCGTCTGACTCATGCCAGTCAGCGGGATCTTTAACTATACCGGCAGATTCCCCTGGCAAATAAACACCGGTCGGCTTGCCAAAATTATATTCTTTGATCTTTTTAGCCAATTCTTCTTTACCTAACTTCAAGCCCAATTTAGCGGCACCAATATTAAGAGATTCTATAATTATATCCGAAACCGTCCGCAGCCTTTGCGGCTCATCAATTGGATGCGCTTCACGGATAGTCCTTGTACCATGCACAAATACATTGCCATTAATAAATGTCGAGTCAATATCTACCAGGCCGCCATCAAGCGCTGCAGCGACCGTAACCAACTTAAAAATAGAACCTGGCTCATAAACCGTCTGCACAACATCGTTCCGGCGGTTAATGGGCGGAAAATTATAGTACTTTGCCGGATCATAGTCCGGCAAAGAGACCAGCGCCAAAATATCACCGCTTTCCACATCCATAATTACCAGC
>CAYUXF010000045.1:1607-12425 GCA_964448755.1 uncultured bacterium | reverse complement strand
GCAACAAGGGGGTGTTTCTATTATCCCTTCCCCGGTGGCCGGGGAAGGTGACTCCCTGTGGGAGTCGGAAGGGGATAGCTTTAAAATTAGCGATGTTTTGATTAACGAAATTCACGACATTTTGCTCACACTAATGTTGCTTTCTTCGTCAATTATTGGTTTTTTGGTTAATTAACGGCAGTTTAGCCTGGCATTATTACTGCTTTTTTGTTTTTGTCCGGCCGGACAAAATAAAAAAAGGAGCAGTATTATGAAAAAAATAAGGAAAATATTGATTGGCGGGTTAATATTATTATCAGCATTGTTTGCCAATTACGACAACGGTTTTGCGGTTCATTTAAAAAATAACGGTTCAATAGGTTCAGGTCTACTATTCGGTTATAAAATTGATCGTCTCGAGTTCTTAGCTGGTTATCAAATTTTAAATATTTCCGCTTCGGCTTTTGGTGAAAGTGTCGGTCTTTACGCTACAGCACCATGTATTGGCGGCAAAATATATGTTATTCAGAACGAGGAACGGCAGCTGGGTTTATATCTGGGCGGCGACTATGGTATCGTTGAGGCCCGTTTAAAATCCTCAGATGCTGATATTAATGATTCTTTAAAAGAATATGGTGCCAATAAAGCCAGTCTTTATTTTTATTCACTTTATCTTGGCGCAGAGTACTTTTTAAACATTCAAAATTCTTTTTCCGTTTCAACAGAGTACGGTTATAAATCTTTAGATTTCTTTATGGATGTAAAAAATATCGATGGTCTTAACAATATAGCGGCCAATAAATCCGAGACTTATATGTCTATCGGTATTAATTATTATTTCTGATATTTATAAAAAAAATTAAAAAGGAGAAATTAAAATGAAATTAAAAAATATTACAATTATTTTATTTTTAATGACCATGTTATTAATTAACGGCTGCGGAACAACTGCTAAAAGCACAGGCAGTTATGAGGATTATCAAAAAAACTATGCTAGGCTCGATGTGATGCAGTCATTAGAGCTTGTGGAGATCGGCAATACTATCTCTCCTGTTATTACTAATGCGCAGCCGAGTGATACAGATACAGAGAGCCATGTTCTATTAACAAATAAAAATATAACTTATTTAAAATATAAGCTAGAAACAGATTCTTTAAACAAAGTCACCAGTATTTATGGTAGGTATTATATTCAGGGTGCTGGAATAGAGGCAGAATTTGAGCCCAAAATAGTAAATGGCGAGATCATAATTGATCTAACCAATGTTGTTCCAAGTAGCGCTACTAGTATGTATGTATATATTTCTCTTGTATATGAGAATAAAAACGATATGACACAGGGTTTAAATCAAACCTACATTACTTTTATTTAAGTTTAAAACTATCCCCTCTCTCAAAACTGAGAGTTCTGTTTGCCGCTGACGCCTGGCTCTTTAAAAGAGCCAGGCGTTGTTTATCACCTATTTCTGTTAAGTTCTTTCCGGGGTATATCTCATAGAGCGCTCTATATTTTTGCGGTGTGAAGTTCGGCATAATGACATTGGCGCCAGCTTTCAAGGCGGCAATAGTATAGTCGCTGTTCAGTGTGCCAATGGCGGTCGTTGCCGGCAAGTGGGCATTTCTAGTTACAATTCTTGTCAGTGCAATTGTTCTTAAAGTTAATTCAACATTGCCGGTCGGTACTTGCGCTAGTGTGGTGGCCTTATGCGGTATAAAAACACCAATGCCTATCATATCAAAAGCCATTTTTTTAAAGTAAATAATATCGCGGGCAATCGATTTTATTGTCTGGCCCGGCAGGCCAATGAGAATACCGGAGCCGTTCTGATAGCCGAGCTTTTTTAAATTTTTTGAGCAACGCAATCTATTTTTCAAACTCATCCCGGGGTTCATTTTGTGATAGAGTTTTTTGTCCGTCGTCTCTATTTTTAATAAGTAGCGGTCAGCTCCCGCCGCTTTCCATTTTTTATATTCGCTTAATTTTTTTTCGCCTACTGCGAGCGTAATAGACATATCGAACTCTTTTTTTATTGTTCTTATCAGGCCTGCCAGCCAATCGCTGCCTAGTTCTGCTGTCTCGCCAGATTGTAAAACAACTGTTTTGATCCCAAATTTTTTAATATTTTTTAAGGCCGCCAGTATCTCTTTCTCAGGCATTTTGTATCTGCTGAGTTTTTTATTGTGTTTGTTGAGCCCGCAGTAGAGACAAGCGTTATCACAGACGTTGGAGAACTCTATAATGCCGCGCAGGAATATTTTGTCGCCGCAAAATTGTTTTCTTATTTTATCGGCATAAGCAAAGAGCTCTTCACGGTCAATAGTTGTCAGTGCTTTAATGAGGTCTTTTTCTCGCGGTCTTTTGGCCTGGTAAATTTTATCCAGCAGTTTTTTGTTAGCGGTCATAGTCCTTATTTATAACACGAATTTTTGCTTTAAAGAACGCACTGGCTGGTGTTAGTAATATGAATTATTTCGCTCATCGAGTGTTCGCCTGCGGCGAATGTATCGAGATGAGCGGAGCAACTCTTTACGGCTTAATACTCCGCCCTAAATTTTTCCAAAGTTCATCTTGCTCTTCTTTGGTCATTGTTTTGGGTTTATCTTTACTCTGTCCGTTGGTTGTAATATTTCTTCTGCGGTCATTAATAACACCCGTCTGGCGCGTCGTGTTTCTTCTCTCAAGCCCAATGCGTTGTTCTTTAATAATAACAGGTTCAATTGGTTTGATCTTTTTTCGCAAGAGCCGGCCAAAGAGCCGGTATAATAAATAACTTAAAATAAAAGAACTGCCCACGCCGGTCAAAAGTCCGGCTGTGCCGCCAATAAATAAATATAAACCCAGCGCAGTTGTCAGTCCAGAAAAAACGCCTATCATTCCTTTGGAGGGGTCAAAATTAAAAAGCTCTTCGTTTTTAGCTAGTTCTCTTCGGTGATAGAGCATACTGTCCAGTTTTTTTTCTATGATCTCTTCTATTTTTTTTAATAATTTAGAATTTTTATATTCCTGGCTTCTGTTGTAAATCGCCATAGAAACTTTTAATTCCTGACGGATAGCTTGAACTTTTGTTTCAAAAAGTATTTTATCTTCGTTAAAGTCCAGCTCGTTAATTTTATTAAAAATATTATAAATAACTCTTAATGTAATATCTTCTAGCATTTTTATTTTTAATTCGGGTTGGTCTGATTTTGCTGTATAGTTATATACTTTTATTAGGTTGCCTATCAGCCAGGGATCTTCGTTTTGTGTTTCTTTATCGGCAGTAAGTATTGTGGCAGGCAATAAAAAATAATTATTTTTCTCATAATATTTCTGATATTTTATTATTCGCTTAAGTTCGGCAGTATTAATTAAATTAATTTTTGCAGAGGGATTTTTTAAATAATTATTGTAGTCGAATGGGATGATCTCTGAGATACTCTGGTTATACATTTCAGTAAATTCAGTTTTCAATCGTTCTTCTTTATCTTTAATTAATCCTTTTACCTGGACATCCTCATGTATTTCATCAAATAGCCCTTCGGCAATGTTTTCTTTGACCTGCCTAAGCAGTTCTTCGGCGTTGAAGTCATAAAATTTAAAAGAAGCCATTTCTAATGCTTTTTTGTGTAAACGGAGAAAAACATCATAAATGCAAAATAGCTGGTCATCTTTGGTGCCGCGTTCAAGATATATCTGACGTGTATCGTCCCCAAAAGTATAACTGGTTCTATATTTGCCGATATGTTTTTCTGTTAATGTTATTAGTAATTCACTGTATCGGAGATTGGGAAATTTTAATTTTTTATCATTTCTGAGATCATGAAATTCTTTTAATAATTTTATTGTTTTCTGGTTCATGGTGAGTTCATTAATAACACGGTCTAAGAATTCATGCTGTAATAATCCGAATAGTTTAGTGTATTGCTGTAGTAGATCTTTGGCGGGATTTGTATCACTTTGAAAATAAGCATAATTTTTTGTGATAATCTCATATTTTTCCTGGTCGCTTAGACTGCGCCAATTATATCTTTTTTTTATTTCTGGTTTTTCTTTTAGATAAATTGTTTGTTCTTTGGCAAGGATATTGTTCTTAGTTAAATAGTTGCTGATCAATTCTATTGTGCCGTAATCTGAAATTTCATTTTCTATGCCGTGAAGGCTGGCAACATTGTCCGGATCAATAAGAGTGGCATACATCAATTTTTTTAGTTCTTTGTTGAGTCCGGTGAAAATATCTTTGCCAAAGTCGCTTCCTTTTAATAGTTTTGTAGTATCTCCTTTTTTCAGCCAGCCTATTAACGTGCGTAAATTTCTTTTAATGGCTGGTTTAATAAATTCAAAAATATATTTAGTTTCATTGTGGATATGGGCTAAAAGTAGAAGGTCACCGTAGAGTTCTTCTTTTTGATTCTTGAGTGAGCTAAAGAGAATAGGGTAAATAACTATTTTTTCTTGTTTAACCAAATCATAGATTCCTTGTAGAACATCTTTTCTGGAGTATTGGTTGTTTCGTTCAGAAAGAGAGGCAATAAAGCCGTTCAATGAAGGGACTTCGCTATTTCCTTTGCTGACATTGGCAAGTAAATTGTCACAGTATTTGCTGTCCGGTATTTCGCGCAGGCCAAAAACTTTATGTTTTCCCGCAATATATTTAGTGAGGTCTTCCAGCAATAAACCATTGGCATATTTTTCTTGCGGAAAGCTCTGGCTAAAAAAAAGATTTTTAGGCAGATCTTTAAAGGTTTCTGTTTTAGATCTTTCTATATTTCCCGCCTGTGTTTTTTTGTTAAAGACCATCATTACTTCCCTCCATTATATTCCCGGAGTTTTTTTAGGTGTGCTTCCAAAAATGCTTTCATGTCCGAGGGGATTCTTTCGTTAAAATAATTTTGGTAGGCGTCAATTATTTCCTGTTTGGTTTGGTGGTCAAGTTTAGTGCCAATATAAAAGAGTTTGAGCGGGCCATTGTTCTTGAATTTTGATGGCAGTGCGATGTTGCCGTTGGCGTGGTACGGTATATCAGTGATCGTCGTAATACTGCCAATAAATTTTTCTATTTCAGCTGGAGAACTGTTTTTAAATTGTGAAGAAGTTTGTAGTCTGGGCACCATTTTATTCTTTATAATATTTTGTATCATATTTTCCGGCACAATAATATTTGGTTCTGCGTCAAAAGCTGTGCCGTAGAGGATCTCCTTAATTGCCAGGGTTTCCGGCGTATTCTTTTTTATTGTAGTTGTTTTTAACAAGGAGCCTGGTTTTGCTGTATTATTTTGTATTGTTGTATCATTTTTTTTGCCGGTTATTTTATCGTTCTTAATATTATTGGTCTTTTGCAGGAGTTTAAATAAAACAGGTAAAACAACTGTGCCGGCGGCAGTTATTGCTAAGAGAGTGTCCAGAGGCGCTTCGGCAATGAAATTTAATAAACCGCTAGCGGTTATTCCCACTGTAAAGGTGGCAATGCCGGCCGGCAGATCATAATATTTGTCAAAAAAACTTTCTTGTTTAGCGGTTTTCTTCGGTTGATCTTCCGGTAAAGATTTTGGCGGATTATTTTTTAATTGCTGGCTCAGACGCTGTTTTTCTTGTTCGGCCAGTTCGTTCTCAATCACCAGCCAAATTTCCTCTAATTGCTCTTTTAATTCCAGCACGTTTTTTAAGCCGGCCAGCAGTTTGTCGTCCTGATCTAATTTTAAGGTTTTAATTGCCAGCGCTTGTTCAATAATAGCAGTCAATTCATCAACGCGTGAAATTGTCTGTCCGCCTAATATTTTGTTTTTTGTTTCATCAATAGTTAGTCCGGTCTTAAAAATTTTAATATTTTCTTCTAACTTGCAGATCTCTTCATCGATCTGGTGGTTTTTGGCAAGCGCGGAGTCAAGAACTATCAGTCCGTATTTTTCTAAGGCGGCGCTTTGGGCGCGGTAGTGCAAGATCAGTTCACGGTGTTGTGAAATTATTTTTGGGATAGTGTCAGAGGTTAAACTATTGGCGGCAATGGTATAGCTTCTGGTCAATTTAGTTGCCAGTTCCGGTTGTTCTTCGGCCAGGTAGCTGATGAAATCCTGTTTAACTAAAGAGAGCTCTATTTTGGGGTGATAGAGATCGCCGTAGTCTTTAAAGCTGAACAAATTATTCAGTTTTTTCTCCAGCAGCTCTGCAAATTTACCAATGAGATTGCCGTTCTCAAATTTTAAGCGCTCCGGCAAATATTCACCTTCAATAAATAATGCTTCGCCGGGGTCCGGCAAATTATCTATGTTAATGGCGTTGTTTTGTTCTTTGCCGGCAAATTTATCATAGGCTTCCGCCGAATAATTTAAACAGGCCTCCCGGAGCATCTCAATACTGACATCATATTTAGAGCTTGGCCTGAGTAAAACAATTGTCGGCGACATATTTTCTTTAAAATAGGCGTAGGGAACAATAACATTGTGTTTTATCAGTGTTTTTACCGCATCGTAAAGCGAGCTCGGGTTAATTTTTTTACTGTTGGTGTTTTTGTTGATCAATTCAATGTCATAAAGAGCGGGGACCAGGTCTTTAATAAATTTATAATAATCTTCTTTAACAAGAGTGTCTTCTTCTTTAAACCGGTTATCTTTTTTAAGGTAACTAATTTTTTTTTCTATTAATGGGTCTATATTGTTGACATTGTTTTGGTCAATGCTGGTGTAAAGAGCTTTAACAATTGTGCTGGGCATAGGGATCAGTTTTTCCAATACTAATCCTTCTTTTATTTTAAGAGGCTGCTTGTTCAATAAAAATAAAAAACCGTTCTCTTTACGCAAAACGGAGTTTTCGCTAGCGGCAATAATTTTTAATAATAAATTGTACATATTACTCTGCAAAGATTACGTAAGTAATTAATATTTTTCCCATTTATTTTGCTTGCTCCCGGCCTGCGGCAAACCGAGGGGGTTGGGCCTGCCCTGCGAAGCTTTAGCGTAGTAGGGGTGAGGCTATTCCTTCCCCGGTGGCCGCGGAAGGAGAACCATGAACCCGAGTAATGCGAGTGGTTCATGGTGGATCGGGATAGCTAATTCCCCTCTAGCTAAATTACCTAATAAATGTTATTTATGATACAATTTTGAACTCAAAAATATTAAAGGAGCTCTAATGATACTTAACGGTGCACAGATCTTTATTGAATGTTTAAAAAAAGAAGGTGTTGACGTTATTTTCGGTTATCCGGGCGGCAAAGTCCTCGATATTTATGACGCCATTTATAATCAGAAAGATGTTAAGCACATTCTGGTCCGCCATGAGCAGGCTGCCGCGCATGCTGCCGATGGCTATGCCCGCACTACCGGCAAGGTCGGTGTTTGTCTGGCTACATCTGGTCCAGGTGCTACCAATTTAGTTACCGGTATAGCTACAGCTAATATGGATTCTATCCCCATGGTCGCCTTCACCGGGCAGGTCGGTACTTTTGATATTGGGACAGATGCCTTCCAGGAAGCAGACATGACCGGCATTACGCAGCCTATCACTAAACACAATTACCTGGTCAAAGATGTCAAAGATCTGGCCGCTACTATTAAAGAAGCTTTTCATCTGGCCCGCTCAGGACGGCCGGGGCCGGTCCTGGTAGATCTGCCGGTAGATGTCTGTAAAGGCAAGTGCGAGTTTGTTTATCCCAAAACTGTCGATATGCCTAACTATCAGCCCACTATCAAAGGGAACCCTAAACAAATTAAACAGGCCATCGAGTGGATCAAAGCCGCTGCCCGTCCGGTAATTATCGCCGGCGGCGGTGTCATTAGTGCTGGCGGTGCTTTAGAATTGCGCAAGTTTGTCAAACAGACCGATCTCCCTGTAGCGACAACTTTAATGGGCATGGGCGCTATTCCCTCTGCCGATAAAAATAATCTCGGGATGCCCGGTATGCACGGCACGGCGGTCGCTAATTTTGCTATCCATCATTCAGATCTTATCATTGCTATCGGTATGCGCTTCGATGACCGCATTACCGGTAAAATTTCGGAGTTCGGTAAATACGCCAAAATAATTCATATCGATATCGATCCGGCGGAGATCAATAAAGTCATTACCGCGCACTTGCCAATTATTGGCGACGCTCACGAAATTTTAAAAGAGCTCAATGCCAGAGCGGCCGAAGAAAAGTTCAATAAATACACTAAGTGGCATCAACAGCTCAATGAGTGGCGCCAGAGCCATCCACTTTATTATGAAAAAAATAAAGAAAGCATTAAACCGCAAGAGGTTCTTGAGGCTATTTGTCAGCAAGTCAGTGAGAACGCTGTTTTTGTTACCGATGTCGGCGAGCACCAAATGTGGGCGGCGCAGTTTATTAACTTTAAAAAACCGGCGCACTGGGCTTCTTCGGGCGGCTTAGGTACTATGGGGTACGGCTTTCCCGCCGCTATTGGCGCCGCTTTCGGTAACCCTAAAAGCGAGATAATTTGTATCACCGGCGACGGTTCTTTTCAAATGAATTTACAAGAGCTCAGTACTGCCGCAACGCACAATATACCGGTCAAAATATTTATTATGAATAACGGCTACCTGGGGATGGTCCGGCAGTGGCAGGATCTTTTCTATGGCGGCCGTTTTTCGCATACCGATCTCACCAATTGTCAGCCAGATTTTATCAAACTTGCCGATGCCTACAGTATTAAAGGTGTTACTATCAGTAAACCGGCAGAGATTAAAACAAAATTGAAAGAAATTTTTAAACACAAGGGTCCGGTCCTGGTCAATGTTCTGGTCGACCGCAAAGAGAATGTTTTTCCCATGGTGCCGCCGGGTGGTGTTTTAAATAAAATGATTTTGCATGAAAAGATTGAAGAAAAAACCAAGAACAACCGGGAGGAAAAGTAATGAAACACATAATTTCTGTTCTGGTAGATAATCGCCCTGGTGTTCTTTCTCGTGTGGCCGGTCTTTTCAGCCGTAGAGGCTATAATATAGATTCCTTGGCGGTCGGTCCTGCCGAAAATAAAGATATTTCCAGAATGACCATTGTCATTCATGGCGACGATACTATTTTAGAGCAGATCACCAAACAACTGCATAAATTAATTGAGGTCAAAAAAATAGTAGATCTCACTTCACAAAACCACGTTGAGCGGGAAATGGTCCTTTTAAAATTGCGCTTTAACAGTAAGACCAGAAGCGAGATCATGGATCTGGTCAAAACGTTCAGAGCGAGAATTGTCGACGTCGGCGAGAACAGTTTTATCATAGAAATGACCGGCGATAGCGATAAAAACAACGCCATTATAGATCTTTTAGAAAAATATGGCATAGTTGAAGTTGTCCGGACCGGTAAAATAGGAATGCTCCGCAATAAAAAATGAGTAAAAAAAATGAGTTAAAAGAGCGGCGCCCAAGCAGAATTGCCGGTTTTTTTCTGGCTGCTTTTGCTGTTAATTTTAGTGCACTTTATTGGCATAACGATCTTCTGCCGTTCATTTATCTGGCGCTTTTGTTTTTCTATTTGCTTTTATTGGCCGATATTTCCGAGGCCGGCAGAATAAATTTTCAAGCCACGTTAGTTAAAGTTTTTCTCAAAAACAGCGGCACGGTCTCTTTTTATTTGCGCTGGCTGATGTTCGTTTTTTTTCCCGCTTTTTTTGCTTTATATTATTTTGATTTTGTATTATTATTGATGACCCTTTTGGTCAATAGCTCTCTGAGTTATCTGATACTGAAAGAAAAAAGATAATAAGAAATTTCTGCAAAAGCAGTTTAAAGTTTATATAACTCCGCCGAAGGCGGAGTTATATAAATATCTCAAAAGTTTTTTTATTTTTTGCGGAAATTTCAATAAATAATAGGAGTTAAAAATGGTAAAAGTATTATATGACAAAGATGCAAATTTAGATGTTTTAAAAGGCAAAAAAATAGCTATTATCGGCTATGGTTCGCAGGGGCATGCTCATGCGCTTAATCTAAAAGAGTCCGGTATGGATGTTGTCGTCGGTTTAAGATCATCATCTAGCTCCGTAGCTAAGGCTCAAGCGGCTGGTTTAGAAGTTCTCTCTCCTGCCGAGGCTGCTAAAAAAGCAGATGTCATTATGATGTTAGTTCCAGATGAATTTGCTGCCGATATTTACAAAGCAGATATTGCTCCTAATTTAGTGGCTGGCAATACACTGGCTTTTGCTCACGGTTTCCATATCCATTTTAAAACTATTGAGCCGCCAAAAGATGTTAATGTTATTTTAGTTGCTCCTAAAGGGCCTGGTCATATGGTCCGTCGTGTTTATCAAGAAGGTTTTGGTGTTCCTTGTATTTGGGCTGTGCATCAAGATGCTACCGGCAATGCTAAAGATATTACGCTGGCTTATGCCAAAGGTATCGGCGGTACACGCGCTGGTGTTTTAGAAACTTCTTACAAAGAAGAGACAGAGACCGATCTTTTTGGTGAGCAGACCGTTCTTTGCGGCGGCACTACAGCTCTTGTTACTGCCGGGTTTGAAACACTGGTAGAAGCTGGTTATCAGCCGGAGATCGCTTATTTTGAGTGTTTGCATGAACTTAAATTAATTGTTGATCTTATGTACGAAGGCGGTATTGCTAAAATGAGAGATTCTATCTCCAATACTGCTGAGTATGGCGATCTGACCGTTGGGCCAAAGATCATTACTCCTGAAGTAAAAGCTAACATGAAAAAAGCTTTAGAGAGAATCCAAAAAGGTGAATTTGCTAAAGAGTTTTTAGACGAATGTAAAGCAGGTAAACCAAATATGGAAAAAATGCGCGCTGCTGGTAAAGCACACTTAATAGAAAAAGTCGGCGGTGAGCTGCGCGGCATGATGGCCTGGATAAAATAATAGCAAATGACTGTGTCCGACGAAGCCTTGGCGTAGTCGGGTGGCCTGGATCAA
>CAYUXF010000045.1:0-1507 GCA_964448755.1 uncultured bacterium | reverse complement strand
AAAAATTCTATAGTTAACTCTAATTCTCTTCCTTTATTTGTGCTGACAAACCACCAGCGGGAAAAAAGCCGGCCAATGATCTGCTCTTCGGCTAAATTATTGTTTTCATCTAAAGCGTGCAGTTCATATTGTTCATATTCGGCCCCGCGGTCTTTAATATTAAAGAGATCAAAATCTTTAATTACGGCTAATTTTTTATTTTTAAAACTGTAAATATAGTAAAGGCCGTTTTCTTGTTTTAAATAGCCGACAGTTTGGTTGTTGATTTTTATATAGGCCATATCTTCTTCTATTTTTGGTAAATTAAATTGTGGTTTATCTGATAACAATGTTTCAATTATCTCTTGACTGCTGGCTGTTTTATTCTGCTTGCTGCAGCATAAATACAAGTAATTTGGTTTAATAGTTATTTCGATCATTTTTTCTCTTTTCTAATTTTTTCTCACCATTTATTGTAACTCCCCTCTCCATTTTTTGCTGAACAAACTTTCCAAAAAAAAGAAAGCAATTATCTGTATCCTCTCCTCTTAGGAGAGGATATGGGCGTAGCCCTCAGGTGAGGCTGGAGAGGGGCTGGATATGAGGCCTGTTCTTTTTTATCGTTTTTTTTATTTTTAAATTGCAAATAATTTTTCTCCCCCTTAAGCCCGGTAGGGCGCAACAAGGGGGATAGCCTAAAGCTAGTTGCAGGGGCATTGACCTTTTCTGGATATTAACAAATAATATTCAAGATGAAGAAAACGGTTTATATTTTTGGTGATCCGGTAGAGCATAGCAAATCACCTGCCATGCACACTGCGGCCTATCAAGCGTTAAAGATCGCAGATAATTTTGAGTATCTCAAAAAACACGTTAAGCCGGCTGAGCTTAAAGAGTCTGTAGCGTTGCTGCGCGCAGAAAATATCGCCGGGGCTAATATCACTGTGCCGCACAAAGAGACGGTAATTAAATATTTAGATGAGATCGACCCGCAGGCCCAAAAAATAGGGGCGGTCAATACTATTGTTAATAATAACGGCAAGCTTATCGGCTACAATACCGATGCGTCTGGTTATCTCCAATCGTTAAAACACTATAATTCTTTTGAACCTAAAAATAAAAAAATAGCTGTTTTCGGTGCCGGCGGTGCGGCGCGCGCTATAATTTATGCTCTGGCTGAGGCTGGTGCTGCTTCTATAGTTATTGGCAATAGAACTAAAGATAAGGCTGTTGAACTGGCGCAAGAATTTTGTGCGATGTTCGGCGAAGTCTCAATAACCGGATTTTCTGTTTCAGATGACGCTTTTTTGCAAAGTGTCTCTGCGGCCGAGCTGGTCATCAATACTACATCTATTGGTATGCCGCCGCTGCAGAATGAAACGCCGCTAAAAGATATTTCTATTATTAGTAGTGCTCAACTTTATTCGGATATTGTCTATCAGCCGCAAAAAACACTTTTTTTAAAGAACGCTCTTTTAAAAGGGGCGCAAGTTAACTACGGCTACGGTATGCTGCTCTGGCAGGGAGT
>CAYUXF010000044.1:7895-12930 GCA_964448755.1 uncultured bacterium | reverse complement strand
TGTTACTTAAATATGCGCCATAAGCTACCATGTTGCGGCCAAAATTAGTTACTTTATACTTATGGTCATTTTCAAAAAAAGAAGAGGAATAGAGCGCCTGAAGATTAAGATAATTTTCTTTAATATTTTTATTAAAACCGGCAAAGCCAAAGACCAGGTCTGCTGGAGCATCTTTTTGCGAAATATTGGCTATTACAAACCAGGATAAATTTATTTGCGCTAAAGCGGTAAAAGGTAACCAGGGTTTTTTGTTATTGTTTTCAGCAAGCGGCCGGTGATCTGCTTTTAAAAAAGTTATTTCATCATAAATGCGATCTTGAGGTAAGTATTCTGTTTGAATAGCTGTTATGGGCAATATCTGCGCCTCAAAACTTTTACCGGCAAAGTCTTTTAAAATAACAGTAGTATTACCTTTATAAGGGTTGCGATTTTCCTTGAAACCAATGATCTTTAAATTCATAGTTATTTATCGTTAAATATTTTTTTAAAATTCACTCCAAATATTAAGCTACTAGATTTTTATAAAAATTAAATCAATTTAATGTTATTATTATGGTCAAAGATCACTACTGTCCAATAAAATAATTGGCAGTTTATTATGACCCCATCCCCTAGCCCCTTCCCCGCAAATGCGGAGAAGGGGAACATAAAATAACAAAGTTTTATTCTGAACGTGAGCTCTCTCCGCGAAAGCGCGGGGAGAGCGGCGAAAGCCAGAGGGGTTAAACGGGATTGTTTTTAATTGGATAGTAATGTTCAAAGATCACAAAACAGGATGTAGTTATCGCCATGATAAGTAGTAAAAACATAGCAATTATAGATAATTCTAATACGGCACTTGGGCAGACCATAGTTAACTTAAAAGGTAAAAATGGTCTGTTTTTTTCGGCAGAAATATCTCCGCTTCGTTCAGTTAATTTGGCGCTTTTTCCGGACGACGAAATAAAAAATATATTAAAGTTTAATCAGTTTTATATGGGTTCTTCACGGGACGGGGAAAATCCCTATCTTGATGCAATAAAGACATTGCAAAATGGGTCAACTGCTTTTTATACATTAAATAGCCTTGATGTTGAGAAACCTTTGATCTACGGCTATGCCGGGTTTAAGCGCAATGATCGTTCAAAATGCCTGGAGATCGCCTATCTTTATAAAAGTTACCATTTTGCAAAAAATACTGACTATGATATTGCCGGTGTTGGTCACAGCCTGGTTGGTTATGGTGTTTTTTTAAATGATCAAACTTATGGCAATGATACCGAATATTCATTGATCGCTTCACCTATAAAATGGAACGCCAAACCTTTTTACGATAAAATGAAATTTAAACGCGGTGGTTTGTGGTGGCTGACCGCTCTCTTGCCACGGCAAGCGGCAAAGGAAAAGTTCCATTTTTAACTCCAATAATGACGCTTTAAATAATATGCGTTAAAATATAATTAACAATGAGAGAGTATAAATCCGAAATATGGGGGGCTGCGAGTATAATTTCGGCCCTATTAGTTCTTTTTGCGCTTTTTGATCCCGCCCGGACCGGTTTTCTCGGCCAGGTGATCGTGCAAAAGGTTCTTTTTTTTCTCTTTGGCAGTATGGTCAATTTACTGCCGCTCTTGCTGGCTTTAAACGGCTTTTTTCTGGCATTTAAAAAAAATCTTATTAAGGCCGATCTTCGCCGCTACAGTAACTGGACCTTAGGTCTGGGTGTTTTATTGCTGGCGGAATTATTTTTGTCAGACTCTTACCGCGCTTTTGTTTGGCCGCCCCTGGAGAACAACGCCGGGATCCCCGTTTATTTAATAGTTTATTTTTTACAGAAATTGATCGGCGTTTTGGGGTGTTACTTTCTGAGTCTGGTGATAATTTTTGCTTCGGCAATAGTGCTTTTAAATATTAATTTACTGAGCTTATTTAAAAAAGAGAACGCGGTCAGACTGCCGCCACGCAGAGTGCCGGAAGTTACCGAACAAAAGATCTCGCCAGTCAAAATAATAAAAAAACAGCGCCGCAGCTTTGGCGGTTACTTTCAAGAGATGTTTAATTTTTCTGGCGGCGATCTACCAGAAAAAAATAAGCAAGAGGTTATCTTAAAACAAAAAGAGCGTCCGGTTGATAATAAAAAGAACCGTGCCAAAGTTTTTGCGGAGCTCAGTACGCTTGATAACGCTAAGCCCAAAAAAAGCACGAATGGTTATTTGCTCCCCTCAATCTCTTTATTAAAAGCGCCGCTGAAGGGGAAAGATACGCAGAAGAATTTTGAACAACAGGTCATTAACGACCGGGCTTTACTGGAAAATACACTCAAGGATTTTAAAGTTAATGCCCAGGTCGTCAATGTTTCTCACGGCCCTTCGGTGGTGCGCTATGAGCTCAGCCCGGCGCCCGGCGTAAAAGTCAATAAAATATCCAATTTAGCCGACGATATTTCACTGGTCATGGCTTCTTCGGTGCGGATAGAGGCGCCGGTGCCTGGTAAATCGGTTGTCGGTATTGAGGTGCCCAGTCGGAGCACCCGTCCGGTCTATCTCTCGGAGCTGGCTGCCGAACCAGAATTTTATAAACACCCGTTGACAGTAGCGCTGGGGCTTGATATTGCCGGTAATCCTGTTTTTGCCACGCTCAATGAAATGCCGCATTTACTGATAGCCGGCGCCACCGGTTCTGGTAAATCGGTCTGTATTAATTCTTTGATAATGTCTATTCTCCTTAAAGCGACACCGCAGGAAGTTAAATTTTTATTGATCGATCCCAAACGTGTGGAATTGGCACCTTATAATAATATTCCGCATTTAATTGCGCCGGTGGTCGATGAGCCAAATATGGCGCAAGGTGTTCTTAAAACCTGGGCACTGCGTGAAATGGAACGTCGCTATAAAGTTTTTGCGGCAACTGGCGTTCGCAATATTGAAGGGTATAATAAATACGCCGAAAAAAATAAATTTAAAGCGGTTTTTATAGAAGAAGATGTTAATGAAAAAACAGAACAAGTCCAGTATAAAATTGAGCCGATGCCGTTTATTGTTATCATTATTGATGAGTTGGCCGATCTGATGATGGTAGCCTCGCGCGATGTAGAAGGTGTTATTTGCCGTCTGGCGCAAATGGCGCGCGCTACAGGTATTCATCTGGTCATTGCGACACAACGTCCTTCGGTAGATGTTATTACCGGTTTAATTAAGGCCAATGTGCCGTCGCGCATCTCTTTTGCTGTCGGTTCGCAAATAGACTCCCGGACGGTTCTTGATGTCATGGGTGCAGAGAAATTATTGGGCCGCGGTGATATGCTTTATTCGCCGGTCGGTGCCAGACATATGGCCAGGGTCCAGGGTGTTTATGTTTCAGACGAAGAGATCGCCGCAATGGTGAACTTTGTCAAAAGACAGGCCGCACCAGAATATACGGTTAATCTAGAGAAGATCAAGCGTTTGACCGAAAAAGAAAATAAAGAAGATATTAAAGGCAATAGTTCTGCTAATAAACAGCGCCCCAATGAGCGTGATGACGGCCGCGATGTTCTTTTTGATGAGGCGGCGGAGATCGTCCAGAGTACCGGGCGGAATTCTATTTCTTATGTACAGCGCAAACTGCGCATTGGTTATAACCGGGCGGCCAGAATTATGGATGAACTGATCGAGGCGGGGATAGTTAATAATTAAGCAGCTGTGTTAAAAAGAGCGCTTTATTTTTTGTTTTTTATAATTTAAACTTAGTAGAACTTTTGAGGAGCAAAAAAATTGTCTAAAAAAATATTTAATGTTGGTGTCATTGGTTTTGGTACTATTGGGACCGGTGTGGTCCGTATTTTATTAAAAGATGCCGGCCTAATTGCCAAACGAAGCGGCGCGGTGATCAAACTTAAAAAAGTTGCCGATCTCAATTTTGTTAAAAAAGAAGGTATTGATCTTAAACTTTTTGAGCGGACAAAAGACGCGCTGGAGCTGATCAATGATCCGGAGATCGCTATTGTGGTTGAGGTTATTGGCGGCGTTAATCCCGCTAAAAAATTTATAGAGGCCGCTTTAAAGAACGGCAAACATGTGGTTACCGCTAATAAAGAATTAATGGCCAAGCATGGCCGCGATCTGCTGACGCTGGCCAAAGAAAATAAAGTTAATCTTTATTTTGAGGCGGCTGTTGGCGGCGGCATTCCAATAATTCATGCTATGTTAAAATCTTTAGCAGCTAATAATTTTAAAAAAGTTTATGGTATTCTCAATGGCACAACCAATTATATTCTTTCTAAAATGTATAACGAAGGTGCCGACTATAAAGCTGTGCTCAAAGAGGCTCAGGCGCTCGGCTATGCCGAAGCTGACCCCACTTCTGATGTGGAAGGCCACGATGTTGCTTATAAACTGACGATCCTCGCCTCAATAGCTTTTGATTCTTTTTTTGCGGTAGAAGATATTTACCGTGAAGGGATTTCTAAAATCTCGGCTCGCGATATAGAAGTGGCCAAAGAATACGGCAGTGTTATTAAGTTGCTGGCTATTGGCAAGAGCCTGCCCAATAATAAAGTAGAATTAAGAGTGCATCCGGTAATGCTTGAGAAAAACCATCCGTTGGCCGCTGTTAATGATGCCTTTAATGCTGTTTATGCTGTTGGTGATAATGTGGATGAGACCATGTTCTATGGCCGGGGCGCGGGCGAGCTGCCTACGGCGTCGGCTATTGTTGGCGATATAATTGATATTGTTTCCAGTGCTCAATTGGCAGTTACTTCGCCGGCGCTTGATTTTGGCCAAACAGAAAAAAAAGCGCTGCCCATGGGTGAGATCTTTGGTCGTTACTTTTTGCGAATGATCGTTCACGATAAGCCCGGTGTGTTGGCGTCTATCAGTAAGATCTTTGGCGATAATCAGGTCAGTATCCGTGCTGTTCAGCAAAAAGATTCCCTAGGTGCCGATGCCGAGATAATTATTATTACCCATGCTGTTAAAGAGGCTTTTATGCAGAAAGCTATTGCGGAGTTAAAAAAACAAGAGAGTATTGTTGAGGTTTGTTCTTTAATTAGGGCCGGTCTTTAAAAGGAAAGTTT
>CAYUXF010000044.1:0-7795 GCA_964448755.1 uncultured bacterium | reverse complement strand
AGAGTATTGTTGAGGTTTGTTCTTTAATTAGGGCCGGTCTTTAAAAGGAAAGTTTAAACCGTGAAATATGCTGTTATTATAGCTGCGGGCGGGCAGGGTAAGCGCTTTGGCGCTAAAGAAGGCAAACAGCTGTTCGCAATAGAGGGTAAACCACTCATTCTAAAAACTATTGAGAAATTCATTGGCCAGGTTGAGCAAATAATTGTAGTCTTTGATGCCGATTCTCTGGAAATTTTGAAAAATAAGTTAGCCGAAAATTCACTGGCTGTTGATAACATAATTGCCGGTGGCAAAGAGCGCTACGATTCTGTTCGCCGGGGTTTGTCTGTTGTGCGGGCAGACATTGAGAATGTTTTAATCCATGATGGGGCCAGACCAAACATTTCCACTGAATTGATCGAACGCTGTAAAAAAGCTCTGTTAGAACACCAGGCGGTCATTCCGGTCATTCCGGTTAACGATACAATTAAAATTATTGATAAGGGGTTGGTCGTTAATACACCGGCGCGTTCGTCGCTTGTTGCTGTGCAAACACCGCAGTGTTTTAAAAAAGAACTGATCTTAAAAGCTTATGCCGGTGTTGAGCTTGCTGGCTGTACCGATGATGCTATGGTGGTAGAACGTTATGGCGAAGATGTTTTTACTGTTGAGGGTGAAAGCACTAATATTAAAATTACAACACAAAATGATCTAAAGCATTTGCTATAAAAAAAGCGGCTGTTAAGCCGCTTTTTTATTGTTTTTATTTCAAAAAAGACTATTTAGCGGCGTTAGCTTTTTTAGCTAAGCGGCTTTTTAATCTGGCTGCTTTGTTTTTGTGGAAAAGTCCTTTAGAAACGGCAGAATCTATCCGGCTGATAAACTTTTTAACAGCAGATTCTTTGTTCTCGGCCTTGCCGGCAACAGCTGTTTCTGCTTTTTTCTTGAGAGTTTTGATCTCAGTTTTGCTTTTTTTGTTTCTTTCGCTGTTTCTGGTTATCTTTTTTACCTGTTTTTTTGCAGACTTTGTGTTTGCCATCTATTTTTTTCTCCTTTAAATTCAGTTCTTCTTAATTATTTAAGCAGTTGCTTTTCATAAGAAGGGTGCGTATAATACCATACCAATTTTTAGAACACAATATAGTTGTGAAGTTGTAAAGGTGGAAAATGTCAGTTCTCGATTGGTTTACGGCCCAAAAAGGGGATAGCAAAAACAGCAGTGCTGCTAAACTGGATATCCCGGGAGGGCTCTGGGTTAAGTGCGTTTCCTGTAATTCCGTTTTATATAATAAAGATCTTGAAGATAATCTCAAAGTTTGTCCGAGCTGTAGTTATCATTTTCGGCTTTCTGCTGCCGAAAGAATTGCCGTGATTTTTGACGAAAATTCTTTTGCGGAATTTTCCGCTGGTCTGCGCTCAGAAGATTTTTTGAGCTTTGAGGATGTGGAAAAATACAGCGACCGGATAGAAAAAAGCATCAAGAAAACCGGCCTTAATGATGCTATTGTTACCGGTACGGCTAAGATAGACGGCTATAAAGTTATTGCTGCCGTAATGGATTTTTCTTTTATGGGCGGCAGTATGGGTTCCGTGGTCGGCGAAAAGTTTACCAGGGCGGCAGAACAGGCTGTTAAAGATAATGTTCCGTTTCTTGTTTTTACCGCTTCCGGCGGTGCCAGAATGCAAGAGGGTATTTCTTCCTTAATGCAGATGGCCAAAACTTCGGCCGCTGTAGCTCGCCTTAACGAAAATAAAATCCCTTATATTGTTATAATGACCGATCCTACCACCGGAGGTACTACTGCCAGTTTTGCGATGATAGGTGATATTCATATTGCGGAAAAAGGGGCCTTGATCGCCTTTGCCGGTCCGCGGGTTATTGAACAGACTATTAGGCAAAAATTGCCAAAAGGTTTTCAGCGGGCTGAATATTTACAAGAACATGGTTTTGTTGATCTGGTGCTTGAGCGCAAAGAGCTGAAACCTTATTTAGCTAGAATAATAAGATTATTCAATAATAATAATAAATAAAAAAACAGGTAACCTAAAAGTATGGAAGAAAAGAAAATAATATTAGAATTTGAAAAGCCGCTCTATGAGCTTTATGAGAAAATAAAAGAGCTGGAAACGCTGGCAGAGAGCCAGGGCATGGATATGTCTAAAGAGCTTGCCGTTATGAAAAAACGGGCGGCCGATCTGGAAAAAAAAGTCTACAGTAATTTATCGCCAATTCAGATCTTACAGATAGCCCGCCATCAATATCGTCCTAATACCCTGGCGTATATTAAACTTATTTTTAATGATTTTGTTGAACTCAAAGGTGACCGCTGTTTTTCTGATGACCCGGCTTTAGTTGGCGGTATAGCCTCTTTAGGTGAAAAAACAGTGGTAGTAATTGGTCATCAAAAAGGGCGTGATACCAAAGAGAATTTAAAGCGCAATTTTGGGATGGCTCAGCCGGAAGGGTACCGCAAGGCACTGCGTTTAATGAAACTGGCCGAAAGATTTAATTTTCCGGTAATTACTTTTGTTGATACACCGGGCGCTTATCCGGGCTTAGGCGGTGAAGAGCGCGGCCAGGCCGAAGCTATTGCTAAAAATCTTAAAGAGATGTCACATTTAAAAGTGCCGGTAATGGCAATTATTACCGGAGAAGGCGGCAGCGGCGGCGCCATTGGTATTGCCGTAGCCGACCGGGTTTGTATGCTGGAATATTCTGTTTATTCGGTAATTTCGCCTGAGGGCTGTGCTTCAATTCTCTGGCATGATGCCTCTAAAGCTGGGTTGGCTGCTGAAAAAATGAAAATGACCGCAGCGGACCTGTTGTCTTTGAAAATAATTGATAAGATCATCCCGGAGCCGCATGGCGGCGCTCATAACGACCTTATTAATGCTGCAGAAAATTTAAAAAAAGAAATAGAATTATTTTTAAAAGAGTTTGGCGGACTGCCGGCAGAGGAATTGACGGAAAATAGGTATAAAAAGTTTCGTCAAATGGGTCGTTTTAATGAAAAGTAAATTATGTTTATTGTAAGTAATTCCGAGAGAAATAATTGAGCGAGTCAATAGAGATAACTGTAAAAGTAAGATACAAAGAAGTCGACAGAATGGGGCGGGTTTATCATTCTAATTATTTTGCCTGGTTCGACATGGCCCGCAGCGAGTATTTAAAGAAAAAAGGTTTTTCTTATAAGGAGCTGGAAGACAGCGGTGTTTTGTTTGTAGTAGCGGAAGCGGCTTGTAAGTATTTGAATAGCCCAGAATACGACGATGAAGTGCTGATCCGCGCCGAATTAAAGAATGTTAAAAATGCCTCTTTTGAATTTTATTATGAGGCGTTTAACCTCTCACAGAATGACCGTAAGGTTTGTGAGGCCAAAACAAGAATGGCGGTAGTTGATAAATCTGGAAAAATCATTAAAATGCCGTCAGAGCTTCTTGATAAAATAAAATAAGTTTAAGACTGCTGGTTTTGTCGCCTCGATGGCGGAACTGGTAGACGCGCACGACTCAAAATCGTGTTCCCTCGGGAGTGCCGGTTCGACTCCGGCTCGAGGCACCAAAACCAGCAGTCTTGATTTCCCTGTAATGTTTTTTTCTAAAATAAATGTTAGAATCCTAGTAGCACTGATATTTAATGGGGGTAGTTATGTATCAGAAAGTTGCTGAATATCAAGATTATTTTAATGGTGATTTAGTCAAAAAGGCTTCTCGTTTTAATATTGAAGTTGTTCCCGGGGTAAGAAATAAATTTGAACGGAGTCATAGTTTTTTGGTTAGGTCAGGTGTTAGTTTGTCCTGCCGTGACTATACGCTGGGTCTTGTCCGCGGGGTGATAATTAATTACCTAAAAGATCCCGAAAAGTTAAATGAAATAACCCTGGTTTTGGAAGAGTTATTGGTTAATACTTATGCCTCTATAATGCGACTTTTATTAACTCGTCTTGAAAATAAAGAAGCGCAAAACATAGAGGATAGTTTTTATCTGGCAGTTACTTGTTCGGCAAAGTGTTTAATATTTGATATTTACGAAAATGGTGACCACTTTGATTATGGTGCTTATAAACAAAAAAAGCATCAGCCCCTGGAAGAAGAAAAGCTTTCTATTGGCAAAAAAGTTTTTTTAGATAGAAGCGGTAAAATTGTTTTTAAGGAGCCCGGCGGGTTCGGTTTGAAAATAATAAATGCCTATACTAGTGAGTTCTGGGTAAAATCTTTTTTTACAAAGCAGATTTTTTTATTTGAAGGAAGAAAAATAAGAGCGAAAAAACATATTTACGCTAGAATAGACTTAGATTGAGCTAGCTATTAACCTGATTTGTGTTAAAATCTTTTCCCATGAAAAGAACAAAAAAAATAATAATTAACGCTGATGATTTTGGCATTGACGCAGGCGCAAATAAAGCTGTTGTAGAACTGTATAATAACGGCGTACTTTCTTCTGCGACAATTATGGTAAATATGGGAGAGAGCAGCAATGAAGCGGTGGCGCTGGCTAAAAAATATAAGATCCCGGTTGGCCTGCATTTTAATTTGACACTTAAACATGAACGTTTTAAAGACAGAAAAGATTTTGAGAAAAAGTATTTGGCAGGTAAGATCTCTGCTGAATATATTTTAAGTGAATTGAAAAAACAATATAACTGGCTCCTGGTCAATGGCATTAAGCCGACCCATCTTGATTCACATCAACATATCCATAACTGGCCGGGGGTTTTTAGGGTGGTTGCTAAATTTGCTAAACAAAGAAACTTGCCCGTTAGAATTCCGCTGGAGCGAAGGATCTTGAACTTTCGGCAGAAGAAGATAACGGGACAGGACCTTAAAAAACTAATTATTAAAAATTTAATGCTGGCTTTATCTTTAATTAATAAAGTCCAGGCTTTTTTTATAGGAGTTAAAACCAATAAAAAACTGGTCTCTTTTTTTGCTCTTTTCCCTCAGCCGACACTGCCGGAAATGGAGGATCTGCAATTGATCTTAAAACAGGCTGAAAACGGCACGGAATACATGTGTCACCCGGTGGCGGCAGAGAGCAGTACAATAGAAAAATTGACATCTATTTCTTCAATTTCTAAAAAAGAGTATGGTTTAATGACAAATAAATCTTTTTTGGCTATGATAAATGAACTTAATATTAAATTAATAAATTACACTAATATCTAACTGGAGGCGTTCTCAAATGGCAAAATATCTGGTAACCGGCGGGGCAGGTTTTATTGGTTCTAATTTAACTAAAGCGCTGATCGCGCAGGGTGAAAGTGTTAGAGTAATGGATAATTTTGCTACCGGCCGCCGGAAAAATCTTGACGGTTATTATGACAAAATAGAATTGATCGAAGGTGATTTTGCTGATCTTGCCGCCTGTCAAAAGGCCGTTGCCGGCGTTGACTATGTTTTGCATCAGGGGGCGGTCCCTTCTGTGCCGCGTTCTGTAGATGATCCTCTCTGGACCAATAAATCTAATATTGACGGTACGCTGAATATGTTAATGGCGGCGCGTGAGGCTGGTGTTAAACGCTTTGTCTATGCGGCATCTTCTTCCGCTTACGGTGATTCGCCGGTAATGCCTAAAGTAGAGACCATGCCGGTCAACCCTAAATCGCCTTATGCTTTGCAGAAACTGGCCGGCGAATATTATTGCCAGCTTTTTTATAAATTATATGGTCTGGAGACTGTCTGTATCCGTTATTTTAATGTCTTTGGCCCCAATCAAGATCCTAATTCTGTCTATTCTGCTGTTATTCCGCTGTTCATTAAAGCTATTTTTGTTGATAAACAGCCGATCATTAATGGCGACGGACTGACATCCAGAGATTTTACATATATTGATAATGTTATTCAGGGCAATTTATTGGCCTGTAAGGCGCCTAAAGAAGCGGCCGGCGAGGTTATTAATGTGGCTTGTGGCGACGAGATCTCTCTGAATCAGCTGGTAGAAAAGATCAATGTTTATTTAAAAAAAGATGTAAAGCCTATTTATCGCGAAGAGCGTGTAGGTGATGTTAAACATTCGCTGGCTGATATCTCTAAAGCCAAGAAGCTTTTGGGTTATACTCCGGCAGTGACGTTTGATGAGGGGCTGGCTAAAACGATAGAGTTCTATAGGAATAATGACTAAGATACTGCGTATTATTACCCGTCTTAATATCGGCGGGCCGGCACTGCATGTTACGAATCTCAATTATTACCTTGATAAAGAGTATGGATATGAGTCTGTTTTGGTTTATGGTTCTCTTGCTGAAGGTGAGGGCTCCATGGAATATCTGGCTAAGAACAAGAATTTGAAAACTATTATTTTCCCTGAACTGGGCAGAGAGCTTTCCCCGCTTAATGATCTGAAGATCATCTGGAAACTATTTTGGCTGATCAAAAAAGAGAGGCCGGATATTGTTCACACACACACCGCCAAGGCGGGGTTGTCTGGCAGGATAGCTGCTAAACTTGCCGGTGTTAAGAAAATTTATCACACATTTCACGGCAATATTTTTAACGGCTATTTCAGCGGATTGAAAACAAAATTGTTTATTATTCTGGAACGTTTTTGCGCGCTTCTCTCTACAAAAATAATTGCTATTTCTGAGGAGCAGAAGAAAGACCTTGTTAAATATAAGATCGCTCCGCTGCGCAAACTCACGGTCATTCCGCTGGGTTTTGAGCTGGAACGTTTTAAGATCGATCATCAGCAGAAGTATCTACGTGCACTTCTGCAGTTAAGCGAGGATGTGAAATTAGTTGGTATCGTCGGCCGGCTTGTCCCTATTAAGAATCACGCTTATTTTATAGATATAGCCGAAAGAGTATTGAAAAAAAATGACAATGTGCGGTTTTTGCTGATCGGCGACGGTGAGTTGAAAGATGAGTTGCTAGCTATGATAACTGCAAAAGGTTTGCAGCAGCGCGTGTTTATTACCGGTTTTATTAATGAGGTTGAAAAGATCTATAGTGATCTTGATATTGTAGCACTGACATCTAAGAACGAAGGGACGCCGGTGACTTTAATTGAGGCACTGGCCTGCGGCAAGCCAGTGATCTCTACCGATGTAGGCGGTGTGCGTGATATTCTGCAACACGGCAAATACGGCTGGCTGGAGGAACAGAATAATGCTGATAAATATGCCGCTGACATTCTGGCAATGCTTGATAATTATGAAAACGCCTTAAATAAGGCCAAGGCTGGTCAACAATATATTTTGACCAATTATGATGTTAAAGTTTTGTATAAGAATATTAATGAGCTGTATACAGTGAAATAAAGCTTTTTTTGCTGTTAAAAAAGTTATTTTCAAAAAAATCTGCAACAAAAAAATATTAGTTTCGATATATCTGTGTAGGAGATGGTGATGATTATCCCCCCCCCGATCATCATCATTTCTGGTAACAGCCGGCTGTTTCTTATCCTTCCCAGGAAAAAACAGCCGGTTTTTTTTATTTCTTCTTTTTGAGAATTATCCAGCCGGCAATTATTAAAACCGCTATAAGAATAAAATAGACTTTGTTGAACGCTAAATTGCTTTGCAGTAATTGATATTTGCCTGTCGCATAAGGGTTTTTAATAAATGGCTTAGCAAAAGCGGGGATCTTATTTTTATAAATAAAAACAATTCCTTCGGTAATAGCGGTAAAATAAAAAAGTGTCATTAGCCAGCCGGCATGATAAATTTTTAAACTTTTGTGTGATAAGGCCAGACTAAAAAAAAGAGCAAAGAACGGCAGAAAAAAGAAAATAAAAGTTTTTGTTATCATTAAATTATTTTAACATAAAACCTTTTTGAAAAAAAAGGTTTTATAGACTAAAATTGCCAAAATTATTTCA
>CAYUXF010000043.1:12292-13383 GCA_964448755.1 uncultured bacterium | reverse complement strand
TTCATTTATCAAATAGCGCGAAATCTCAAAAACGATCAAACCATTGTGTCGTAGATTTTCTGCTCGACCCCTTTTTTCTGATCTTCATAAAAATCTTTTTTAATTGGGTCTTTCCCCAATGACTTAAAGCCTAGCTCATCTTTAATTTTTTTATAAAAAGAAGCGGCATCATCTACTAGCACCATCTCTTTCTCAATGATCTCCCGCGTAATTTTATCTCCTACATTTTTAGCGATACTCCTGCTATCTCTAACTTCTATCTGAGTAACCATTAGAGGATCAACATTCTCCCCATTTGCTAAACGCAATTCAAAATGCAAATGCGGACCAGTTGAGCGGCCACTGGAACCAAGTTTAGCTATGGTTTGCCCTTTATTAACAAGATCGCCTTCCTTAACCAGCAGATCAGAACAGTGAGCATAAATTGTAAAATACTTCTTCCCTGCATTTTGATGGCCCAGCACAACAACATCGCCATATCCCTTAAAAGAATTGGCATAAATAACTTTGCCGTCGTTGGCCGCTGGAATATTCTCACCTATCACGCCGCCAACATCTATGCCTCTATGAAACTTGACCGGTCTTGTAATAATCCATTTCTTTTTGCCGCTTTTGGTTTTGATCCTCACCCGCTTGCCGATCGGGTCTTTGCGATCACCAAAAGAAGAGGTTATCTTATTGCCTTCCAGCGGGAAAAGAAAAGAAGAAGAAAACTCCGGAACATCTAATGAACTTTCATTAAACTTAGTTATTACATCTACAATATTCTCAAAACCAGCTTCTTTTAAGCGCCGCTCTTCCGCTTTTGCCGTTTTATAAGCTGCGGTCTTTTGCTCAATGGCAATTTCTGCCGCTTTAATCTCCTGCGGTGTATAGAGATACTTTTTGCCCGCACAAATAGTCTTCTTTTTATTCAAGTGATTCAATCGGGTTATCCGCTTATCGATCTCCGGCGTCCACTTCCCCCAATGTTTAATTATTAATTGTCGGTGAGTGTCACCAGCTTTAATTGTTGTCATAGCATTTCTCCATTAATAACTCTTCTATAAATTATACTCTATTTTATCGACACTAGGTCGATTTATTTGCAT
>CAYUXF010000043.1:0-12192 GCA_964448755.1 uncultured bacterium | reverse complement strand
AACTCTTCTATAAATTATACTCTATTTTATCGACACTAGGTCGATTTATTTGCATTTCGCTTTCAAGTAACTTTTTTTTCTTTTTCACTCCTGCCGCATAACCAACCAGACTGCCGTTTTTTCCAACCACTCTGTGACACGGAATAACAATCGCAATTTTATTTTTATTACAAGCGCCACCGACAGCTCTGGCCGCGTTAGGTTTGTTAATTCTTTTTGCCAATTCACCATAAGAGATGGTTTTGCCAAATGGTATTTTTAACAGTTCACGCCAGACCATTTTTTGAAAATCGGTACCCGCTAACTTTAAAGGCAGTTCAAATTTTCGGCGCCGGCCATTAAAATACTCTGCCAGCTGTTTTTCCACTTCAAGTATCAGACCTTTTCGCGGAAAATCATCCGTAAATTTTTTACTAAAAGAAAGTTCCGTCAAATAATTATTTTCTATAATTATTTTAAAATAACCTATGGGGGAACAATAGCAATAAACTTCCGGCATTTAATTTCGCTCTAATTTAATATACCCGCCGCCCAGCACATAATCGCCATCATAAAAAACGGCAGATTGTCCGGGCGCTATCTCCGCAGAAGGCGTCGCTAATTTAACCGCCAGCAGATCCTCCCCTATCTTTTCTATCCGGCAGGGGATCTCGGCAGAATGGTAGCGAACCTGTACCATGGCCTCCCCCTCATTTTTATTGGGCACATGCCAAACCAGGTTATCTACATAAAATTCGGTCAATAAAAGTTCTTCCCGCTTACCAAGAACAACCTCATTGCGCTGCGGCCGCACATCTATCACATACCACGGCCCGCCAGAAAGCCCAAGGCCGCGGCGCTGCCCCCGTGTATAAAAAGGATACCCCTCGTGTTCACCAAGAATATTGTTCTGACTGTCGACAAAATTCCCTTTTTGCGGCTGGCGACCGGTATAATCCACTAAAAACTGACGGTAATCACCACCGGCAAAACAGGCATCAACGCTGTCCGCCTTTTTGGCCGAACTCAAGTGCCATTGCGCCGCCAGGTTCCGCACATCTTCTTTTTTTAGTTCTCCCAGCGGAAAAAGTGCGTGCGCCAGCTGCTCCTGCGAAAGACGGTAGAGCATATAGGCCTGGTCTTTTTTGGAATCGAGCCCTTTCTTTAAAAAAAAGTGGCCGTCTTTTTCTTCTATCCTGGCGTAATGACCTGTTGCCAATTTGTATTTAGTGTCCGGCGGCAAGCCATTAATTTTAAAAAATTCGCGCACCATAAAATCAAACCGCACCTGCTGATTGCACAACACACAGGGGTTTGGTGTCCGGCCGGCAAAATAACTTGCGGCAAAAAAGTCGATAACCTTTTCAGAAAACTCCTGCACCGCCTCAATGCTCTGATAAGGAACATCTTCTCGCTGGCACTGAAGCTCACAAGAATCAAGGCACTCCGTGGTACAACAAAGCGACTCGGGCCAAACAATATGCGAAATGCCCCGCACATTGTCATATTTTTCTTTTAACATATGCAAAACTACGGAAGAATCAACGCCGCCGCTTAAAGCGACAAAAACGATCGTTTCTTTGTCTAGTTTATTGTCTTTTTCTTCAAACATTTTGGGCTCCGCAAATTTTACAGTGAGGCAATTGAATAACCGAACTCTTCTTGAACTCCATTGACAATAGATCAATAGTCAAAAAACTGTCACTTAAAAGCACTCCAGAATTTGTAAAATATTTTACAGCCTCAAGCGCCTGTAAATAACCGACAACTCCGGGCAAGGAATTAACTATCCCCGCCTTGGCATTATAATTATCATCATCATACCGAGGAACCTCCGGCAGAAAACAACGCAAACAATGTTTGCCGGGCAAATAAGTATAGAGCTGGCCTTGCCAACGCAAAACACCGGCATGCGAAAATGGTTTTTGATGTTGCACTGCCAGATCATTGATCAAAAACTTGGTCTCAAAATTATCAACAGCATCAATAATAAAATCATACTGCTTAAACAAGTTGCTATTTTGTCCGGTTAAAAACTCATCAAAAATTTCAATTTTGACAGAACTGTTTTTTTTACTAATAAGCTCTTTTAAAACAACTGTTTTAGATAGCCCAACATCACTCTCATTATAGCTGAGCTGACGCGGTAAATTAGAAATCTCTACTTTACCTGCATCAATTAAGCCCAGCCGGCCAATACCGGCGCCAGCCAGAGCCAAAGCTGACGCATGGCCCAGTCCGCCAAGGCCAACAATTAAGACCGCAGCCGCTTTTAGTTTTTTTTGGCCCACCGTTCCTAATTCAGGCAAATTGAGCTGGCGCCAATATCTTTCATTTTCTTCTGCTACAAACACCATATAACGGTAAATTTAGCTTATTGTCCACGAGTTGCCAACTAAAAAATCTCCTATTTACATTGATTTTAAAATGGGTTAACTTTCCTTATGCAAAAAATACTGGCAATTGAGACCTCCTGCGACGAAACATCCGCCGCTGTTGTTACGGCTAACGGTCAGCTCCTGGCCAATATTGTCGCCTCGCAGATAGATACACATAAAGATTTCGGCGGCGTCATCCCGGAAATTGCCTCGCGCATGCACGTAGAGGTCATCAATCTGATAATAGAAAAAGCTCTCTTAGAAGCCGGCACAACTATTCAGGATATTGACGCTATTGCCGTAACAGAGGGCCCCGGTCTTTTGGGCTCACTTTTGATCGGCATCCAGACCGGCAAAACCCTCAGCTATATTTATCAAAAGCCGTTAATTGCCGTTAACCATATTGAGGGACATATTATGGCTAACTTTTTAAAAACAGCTCCTCTTGAAGAAGAAAAAAAACCCAGATCTATACTAGAAATAGACTACCCATTCCTCTGTTTGGTCGTTTCTGGCGGACACACCCAGATAGTCATTTCGCGCTCAGCCGGCCATTACGAAACTATTGGCCGGACAATAGACGATGCTGCTGGCGAAGCCTACGACAAAGTTGCCCGTCTTTTACAATTAGGGTATCCGGGCGGGCCAATTATCGACCAGCTGGCCAAGACCGGCGACGAACATAAAGTAAATTTTGGACAAGCCAGGATCAAAGCCGAAGGCAGTGAATTTGATTTTAGTTTTTCCGGCTTAAAGACAGCCGTTATCAACTATTACAGAAAATTCCCAGAAACCGCCAAAGAAGATCTTTGTGCCTCATTCCAAAGATCTGTCATAGAGACACTAACTGATAAAACTTTTGCGGCAGCAAAAAAGTATCAAATCAACACTGTCTACCTGGCAGGCGGCGTTTCCGCAAATAGTGCCTTGCGACAAAGCTTTGAAAATACAGGTAAAAAAAATGGGATCCAGACCGGCTGTCCTCCGATAAAGTTGTGTACCGACAACGCCGCCATGATCGGCGCGGCGGCAATTATAAAATTCAAAAAAGGTGAATTTGCCGGCCTTGACCTCAAGGCCAACCCTAATCTAACATTATAAAAAAGGAGCGCTTAGCTATGGAAAGAAAAAAAATATCGCAACCGGACAAAACAACCTTTGTTTTTCCACGAACAAATGAGCTTATTCACCTGTTAATTACAGAAATAAATCGGACTTTTTTGGGTAACCCCAAGATCATTAAGCAAGAGGTTGAAAAATTTATTAAGAACCATCTCGGTGAAGAGCTTAATCTGGGCAAGGTCTTTGGTCATATCACAGAAAACATTAAACTGACTATCAACAATAATGTCGTTACTTTAAGCATTGAAAACCCCACCTATTTCAGCGCGCTTTTCTTTAAAAACCTGGCCAATAATCCAGACTTGCTCCGTTTTTTATCAACAGAGGACAGCCTTTCTGCTAGCGCCACCAATATCAGGTTCGAACTCCATGAAAAATACGCTGGCGAAATTAGAGCGCTCTGCTGGCAGGAACAAAGACAAGCTACACTCAAAGAATTTGCCGCAGAAAATCCAGCGCCAAAAAAAACAGCACCAAAAAAGAAAATAATTATTAAAAAGAAAAAAGCGGCTTCGCCACAATAAAAAACTTCAAATAAGCAATAAAAAAGCCCGGCATTTCTGCCGGGCTTTTATTTTAAATTTTTAACTAAAATCAGCTAAAAATTACAGACCTTTAGAAGCAATAAACTCCATTAAGTCTACAACTCTGGTTGAATAACCCATTTCGTTATCATACCAGGAAATAACTTTAACCATATTGCCGCCAATAACCATTGTTAAGGCAGAATCAATAGTAGAAGAAACCGGGTTAGACATGAAATCTACAGAAACAACGGGCTCTTCTGTATAATCCATAATACCTTTAAGCTCACCGTTAGCAGCAGCTTTTAACGCAGCGTTAACTTCTTCTTTAGTTGTAGCTTTTTCAACTTCAACTACCAGATCAACAACCGAAACGTTCGGCGTAGGAACGCGCATAGCAAAGCCGTCTAACTTACCTTTAAGTTCAGGTAATACCAGCGAAACAGCTTTAGCAGCGCCGGTCGTTGTCGGGATAATTGATTGAGCAGCAGCTCTTGCTCTGCGCAAGTCACTGTGCGGCAGGTCAAGAATTCTCTGATCGTTAGTATAAGAGTGAACTGTTGTCATAGCGCCTTTAACAATTTTAAAATTGTCGTTAAGAACTTTAGCAAAAGGAGCTAAACAGTTTGTTGTACAAGAAGCGTTAGAAATTATCTGGTGTTTGGCTGGATCATATTTGTCCTGATTAACACCAAGTACAATTGTAATATCTTCGTTCTTAGCGGGAGCAGAAATAATAACTTTTTTAGCACCAGCTTCTATGTGCTTAGCGGCGCCTTCTCTGGTAGTAAAAAAACCGGTAGATTCAACAACGATCTCTACGCCAAGGTCTTTCCAAGGCAGTTTTTCCGGCTCTCTCTGTGCCAGTATTTTTACCTCTTTACCGTTAACGATCAAAGCATCTTCTTTAACTTCAACTGTACCGTCAAATTTACCGTGAACTGAATCATACTTTAAAAGATGGCCCAGTGTTTCGGCATTAGTAAGGTCGTTAATAGCAACGATCTCAATGCCCTTTCTACCTTGCGCAGCTCTCATAACATTTCTGCCAATTCTGCCGAACCCGTTAATTGCAACTTTTACCATGATTTTCCTCCTAATATAAATTCCCCAAAATTTGAGGTGCGATTATAACAATAGCGGCCGCTTTTTGTCTATGGAAAATTCTTTATCTTTCATTTTAAGCTATGCTATAATCGCCGCAATCTTAAACCATTTTTCAATTAAAGGAGCTTTTCATGTGCGGCATTGTCGGGTACATTGGCGACCCCGGTAGATCATTAGAATTAACAGTTAATGGCTTAAAATTGCTCGAGTATCGCGGCTACGATTCTGCCGGTGTAGCAGTTAAAGATGCCGAGCAGGTCACGGTCGTAAAAACCATCGGCAAGATCAGCGCCCTGGAAGAAAAACTCAAAGGGCAAAAATTAAGCGGCAGCATTTGTATTGGCCATACCCGCTGGGCAACGCACGGCGTCCCTTCTACAGAAAACAGCCACCCTCATCAGGATGATGCACGCCAAATTACGCTCGTCCATAACGGCATTATAGAGAATTTCACTACTTTAAAAATAAAGCTAGAGGAAGAAGGCATCGTCTTTCGCTCCGAAACAGATACCGAGGTTCTAGCACAGCTAATTGGCCTTTATTATCGTCAGGACGGACCGCTGGAAGAGGCGGTTTCTCTGGCGCTCCAAAATGTTGAAGGAGCATACGCCATTGCGGTAATTTCCGCTAAAGAGAATGGAAAGATAGTTGTTGCTAAAAATTCTTCGCCGCTTTGTGTCGGACTGGGCAAAAATGAGGTCTTTTTAGCTTCCGACGCCATCCCCTTTATTAAATACACGAACAAGGCTGTTTATCTGCAAGATCAACAGGTTGGCATTATTACAAAAGAGGGACTAAAGCTCCGGAATTTAAGCGGCAAAGAGGTCTCTTACGAAACAAAAGAACTTTCACTTAACCCCGAAGATATCGACAAAGGGGAATTTGAACACTATATGCTCAAAGAGATCTTTGAACAGCCGCGTGCCATTCAAGACACGATTGACGGACGAATCTCCGCCGCTAATGATGAGGTTATCTTCAAAGAACTGGAAGAACACCGCGAATATTTGGCCAACGTTAAGAGAATAATTATTGCCGCTTGCGGTACCTCCTGGCACGCCGGTCTAGATGGCGAATATTTCCTGGAAAAATATGCCCGTATCCCGGTAGAGGTAGAGTATGCCGCGGAATTCCGCTATCGTGACCCCATCCTCGACGAGAAAACACTCGTTATTACGATCAGCCAGTCTGGCGAGACCGCCGACACGCTGGCCGCCATTGGCGAGGCCCAGTCTTGCGGCGCCAAAGTTCTTTCTATAGTAAATGTCCCTAACTCCACTATCGATAGAGATTCTGATATTGTCCTCTACACTTATGCGGGACGCGAAATCGGTGTCGCCTCTACCAAGGCTTTCACAACGCAAATCGTGGTCTTGTTACTATTCTCTATTTATATGGGACAGTTGCGCCATGCCATTACTGAAGAAAAAACTATCGCCATGCTCGACCGCTTGCGCAAGATCCCCAATCAGATAACCAAGATCTTCAGTCAAATAGAGCATATTAAAGATCTCGCCAAAAAAATGGCCAAAAGACACAATGTTCTTTATCTGGGTCGCGGTGTCGGTTACCCGATAGCGCTTGAAGGAGCGTTAAAACTCAAAGAAATTTCCTATATTCATGCCGAAGGTTACCCGGCTGCTGAAATGAAACACGGCCCTATCGCCTTAATAGACGAGAATATGCCGACAGTCGTTCTGGCTTTTCGCGGCAGACGGTATGAAAAAGTAATGTCCAATATTATGGAAATCAAGGCCCGCGGCGGCAAAGTAATTGCCATTGCCACCGAAGGGAACAAAGATATCCACCAAAAATTAAAACATATCATTGAAATACCAGAAACATCAGAATCGCTCTCTACTATCTTAGCTGTCATCCCGCTGCAGCTCCTGGCTTACTATATTGCCGTAGAAAAAGGGTGTTCGGTCGACCAGCCGCGTAATTTAGCTAAAAGCGTTACGGTAGAATAACTTCTGCCGATTGAATTTATCGGTTATTTACCTTATAATCTTCGTCCCTGTTCGTTGTGTGGCGACGTGGCCGAGAGGCTAGGCTGGGCCCTGCAAAGGCCTCTACAGCGGTTCGAATCCGCTCGTCGCCTCCACACTTTCACGATTGCCGTTTATAGTGTAAAATCCCTCTCAATTATTAGGAACGGCTAAAATACTGGTATTATATGGAAAGAAAAAAAGCAATATTACTCCTGGAAGACGGCACAAAATTTAACGGCTACGCTTTTGGCTATGCCGGTGAAGCCTGTGGCGAAGTTTGTTTTAATACTTCAATGTACGGTTATCAGGAAATTATCTCCGACCCCTCTTATGCCGGACAAATTATCACTATGACCAGTGTCATGATCGGCAATTACGGAACAACGGCGCTAGACATGCAGACCGCCAAGCCTTTTATGAAGGGTTTTGTCGTCAGAGAATACAGTCAGGTCTATGAAAACTGGCGCGCCGAAAGATCGCTCGATGATTTTTTACAAGAGTTCCAAATACCAGGCATTGAAGGTGTCGACACCCGCAAATTAACCAGACACTTGCGCGATAAAGGGGCGATGCGCGGCATTATTTCAGCTATAGATCTCGACGAAAAATCGCTCCTGAAAAAAGTCCTCGCCTCACCGCAAATGGCAGGGCAAGATCTAGCCAGTAGCGTAACCACTAAGAAAAAATATGTTTTTTCCGATCAGGGCAAATATAAAGTAATTGCCTATGATTTCGGCGCCAAATTGAATATTTTAAATATGCTGCGTGACGCTGGCTTGCAAGTTACTGTTGTGCCAGCCAATACCCCAGCAGAAGAGGTTTTGGCCGAGAATCCCGACGGAATTTTTCTCTCTAACGGACCAGGCGACCCGGCGGCCGTAACTTACGCTATAGAAAATACCAAAAAACTGATCGCTTCGGGCAAGCCGATCTTCGGTATCTGCCTGGGACATCAGATCATTAATCTGGCACTCGGCGCCGAAACGTATAAATTGAAATTCGGACACCGCGGCGGCAATCAGCCGGTCAAAGATTTTATTACCGGTTCGGTAGAGATCACCGCTCAAAACCACGGTTTTTCGGTCAAACCGGAAAGTCTGCACGGCTTGCCGGTAGAAGTAACGCATATTAATTTGAACGACCAGACAATTGAAGGTATCGCACACAAAGAAAAACCGGTCTTTTGCGTACAATATCACCCCGAAGCGGCACCCGGCCCGCACGACGCCAGCTATCTATTTGCTCGCTTTGTCGAATATATAAAAAAAGCGGCCGGCTAAAAAATTTGTAATCTTTTACAAGAACTTTCGATAAACTATTAACACTGTTTAAGCGTTATTGGCAGTTTTTTTCTCTTTTTGCTAATATACAAAAAAGCAGTCAAAATAAATATAGAGGTTATCGTTCAAGTTATGCAAAAAAAGATAATGACAGCAGAAGGGTTTTACCCGGTTATTTTCTCTAGAAGAAGTTTTTCCCCCGGAAACGACCCACTTATCAACACGCTTCTAACAGAGACGCTGACCAGCTCAAGTTCGTTGCCGCTGCAATGGATCTCAGGGATATATCAAGAGATTCATCAAGAAAGCTTCCCCGGCTACAAGAAATCGTTAGTCTCGCTGCTCCAGGATACTGCTAACTTCAAATTCAACGCATTTATCCGCACTATTGAAAAAAACAATACATTGCAAAGCTACTTAAAAGAAGAATATCTGCCAAACAAAAGCATCTGGCTCTATTTTTCGCGAATCTTCCCTTATGCCAACAGTCCATCAAGCAAACTGCGTTATGAAGAACTAAAAAAAATTCACGAAAATGGCAGCGAAATAGCCGAATTATCTGAAAAAATAAGATCGCTACAGAAAAAACAGCCGGCAGATCTCGCTGAACTGATAGACCTGATCACAGATTTTTCACTGTGTGAAATGCGCCTGCCGGAAAATTTTAATACCCAGCCATTTATCATTATGCAGCAGCAGGTTCTTGAATATATAAAAAACAAAAAGATCGAAGAACAAATAGATGCTTTAATTAAACAATTTACTAATACCGACCAGCAACTGTTATTGAACTCTATCTTAAGCACCCAAAGCACGATCAGACAGGATATTTTTTATCTCAAGAACGGCCGCTATGAAAAAGCAAAAAAACTTCTCGACATATCAACAACAAAAAAAGAGGAGATCTTTGAGGCGGTCTCTTTACTGACATTCAATAATTATGATCGCACGCTATTCGAAGAGTTTTTTGCCAAAAACAACCGGCAAGACACATTCGCCTATCTGTGCCTCAATGAAATAGTAAAAGCTCTCGAACAATTCAAGCTCAAAATAGCTGACCTGAAGCTCTTTCATGCCGCACTGACAACCAAATCGGTATACATGACTCAACTATTAAAGGCCGAAGCGTCCGAAATAGCACAGCCACTCCGGCAAACAGACACGCTTCTTTTGCCAGCGCCGGGCCATAAAAACTTATTGCCCGTTCTGACAAAAAAACGATCAGAGCTAAATGAGCTGGCGCAAAAAAACAGCAATAAAAATATCATTGAATACTATGAAAAGATCACGGAAATATATCAACTATTGATCGGCCATAAAAATTCTTTTCTGCAGACCAGGCCGGCCACACAAGAAATAGAAGAACAGCTTGAAATTATGGACGAAAACATTAAAGGCATTCTAGAGGCCATTTCTCCCGGTTTTAACGACTTTACCACCGCCGCTTATAAAATAACCGGCTTTTACACACGGCAATTTCAGCATATTCTAAATAGAGAAATAAAAAAGATCGAAAAAGAGTTGCCCGATTATATTAAAAATACAACCAAACCGCTGCGCGATATTATTTTGCAGGAGCTGGCCGCTATAAAAATAAAGCAGGAACAACCGGAAAATCTTTACGCGGCTAAAAGAGAAATAGAAGACACCGTTTACCTTAAATACAATACGCTGTTAGTAGAAAATATCCAAAAAGAACTGGCCAACAAAGAAAACAACAAAAAAGACCTAAATGATATTTCAAAAAACTCGCTCGCCGATTATGAGAAAAAGAGGAAAGAGGCAACAGACTTTATCCGCGGCTTTAAAAAATTAAAAGATAAGGAGTTTTTCTCATTAAAAAACAACGCAAACTATTACTTGTTATTAAAAAACGCCGCAAACCATTTTAACAAAGTTACTCTCAATAAAACTAAAAAAGCAACAATAGCCTTGCCGCACATAATTGCCGCTATCCAGGAAATAGAAACTATTTATAAAGACCAGCGGCTCTATGCACTTTTTAATAGAAGCCAACAGGAAGAAACCATCTCTATTATAGAAGCCTTTGAAATAAGCATAAAAATACTGACAGAGTTCATTATAGAAAAATGGCCGGAGCGAACCGCCTTAATTATTGAAAGTATTGAGAGATCGCTCAGCGCCTTTGCCCATATCAACCCTGCCTTTCCGCAAGAAAAGATCACCGAAATAGCCTTATTATTAAACAAAGAGATCTTTAAAAAATATCCGGAGATCAACAGAATATTGATCAAAAAAAATCCGCGATATGAAACCATTTTAAGAAAGAAAATCGCCGGGCTCGGCCGCATCTATGTCATAAAAAAAGGAAGCTCTTTTTATTTTCGCCGCGGCGCGATGGAAATTCCAATTACAAAGAATCAACAGGAATTGCTGACCGTTTTTAAATATATCTGGAAATACTTCAGCATTGTCGGTGACGATTTTATCGAATGCTATCTCGACAATAAAGAAAATATCAATTTCAGAGTAGTTCTCGCCGAGAGTATCGGCAAAAAAACAGAACCGGAAAAAAGATTTTTAACAAAGCTGCAGGAGATTCCGCTGTGTTATGACTTCAGCACCGGCAATGCCGCTATCAATAAAGTCGATCTAAATGAGTATCACGGCACTTTTAAAGCAATTTCGGCACTTTTTGCCAGCCTGGAACCGAAAACCTCGCTGGTAGAGATAGAACAGATCAGAAAAGAGAGCCCGCAAATAAATATTTTTGTAAAAGATCTGCAGTTGGAAAAAGAGTTGCTCGCCTCATTGCAAAATGAGAATGAACACAAAAAGAACCGCGGCAATTTTTATATGCTGTTTTTTAAGAATGTCTTACAGAGTGTGTTTGGTGAAAGTATCTAAATCAATCTTCCCAGTCATTTTGATTGATTTTTGTTAATAGTCCTCTTATTTCTCTAGCTATTTTTTTATTAATTTGTTCAACAAAGTTAATTCTACCAAAAAAGTTATTTTTCAATTGTTTTTTTGTAAACCCGTAACTAGCAGCAATGATTTCTATATTATCTTTAATCCAGCAACTTCTAATTTCATTTTTTAAAAGTCTCGTGTATTTCTTGTCTGGACTTAATTTATGATTAACAACAATACCTGTAACAATTTGCTTGGTTCCATTTTTTTTGCAGGAATATTTTTTTTCTGAAATTTCAAACCCATTGCCTTTTATAATATTAAAAAATACTCCTTTAAGAGATCTAATATCCTTATCTGCAGAAATAGAAATATCATCAATATATCTGGTATAAACTAATTGTTTTTTTCTACATATTCTAAGTATATCTATATCAATTTTCCATAACGCAAAATTAGCAAGCAAACAACTTAGAGGAGATCCTTGCGGCAGCCCATTTCGGAAAGAACATATTTTCGCAATATACAGAGCCGTGTTATGTTCTGCTCCACGACAAACCAATCCATCAAACACCATTTTCTCTGTTACACTAGGAAAAAAATCTTTAATATCAATATTCATAACAACATATTTGTTGACATGTTTTTTGGCATTACTAATTGATGATCGAGCAGGAACACCTCCCTGCACATAGAAAGGAAATTTAAATTTTTTTTCTATCTTCTTTTTTATTTTTCTATGAATTTCTCTGGTAGTGTAAATTAAAGTTCGCAATTTTGAAATTTGAAAGGGTCATCGTAAACTCTTAAGTTAGGCAATAACTTAAAAAAGGAGCGTACGATGACTAAAAACAATCATAAAGAAATATTTAAAAGAATTCTAGTAGATTTTATACAGGAGGATGATCCAATTTATTCAATGTTAACCTGGATCACT